>JACSSI010001074.1 GCA_014879345.1 Anaerolineae bacterium
GAACCCACACTCCCGAGGGAACACGATTTTGAGTCGTGCGCGTCTGCCTGTTCCGCCACTTCGGCATCTGTTAAGTGAAGCGACGAGAAGTATAACTAAAGCCTAATTTTCTGTCAATGGATGACGAAGACGTATTCATCGCAAAAGCACAAAAGGGAGACGTAGCTGCATATAACCGGCTGGTAATGCATTATCAAAGCCTGGTATATAACGTCGTCTACCGCATTATGAATGAGCCACAAACGGCTGAGGATATGACGCAGGAAGCGTTTATCTCGGCTTACAAGGCACTGAACCGGTTCCGCGGCGGCAATTTTAAGGCGTGGCTGCTGCGTATTGCCACGAATGCCTGCTATGATGAGCTGCGCCGCCACAAACGGCGTCCCCAATCTTCTCTGGATGAATTAACTGAAGAAAACGAGTCGTTTAGCTTTTTGCGCAGCCCGGAAGAAGGGCCGGAGGCGCACGCCCAGCGCGTGGAAATGATGCGAGCGATTGAGCAGTGCCTTGATGAGTTGCCGGATGATCAGCGGATAACGGCCGTTCTCCGCGACGTTGAAGGGTATGATTACAGTGAGATTGCCGAAATCACCTCGTCATCTTTAGGCACTGTCAAATCCCGTCTCAGCCGCGCCCGCACCAAACTGCGCGACTGCCTGCAAGGCTTCCGGGAACTTTTACCGGCAGAATATCGTCTACAAACTAGCGATTGACGATTTAAGATTGACGATTGGACTATTCGACTACCAGACTACTGGACTATTTGACTAAAAATGTTTGACTTTTTGAAGAATTTCACGAAATCGGATGAGGAGAAGCAGCAGGAAGCGTTTTCCGCTTACCTGGATAATACCTTGTCCTCCAGCCAGCGGCGCGAGTTTGAAGCGCAGTTGGCCGAAGATGCCGATTTACGTGCAGAGATGGAACTGGCGCGTCTGCTGCGCCAGCAAATGGCAGAGATGCCACGCCGGTCGGTGCCGCGCAGCTTTACGCTTGATCCGACTGTTTTTGGCGCACCGCAAAAAGAACGGTTGGTGCAGGCGTATCCGCTGCTGCGTGCCGCTACGGTGATGACTGCCTTTTTCTTTGTTATTGCCTTGGGACTGAGCGTTTTTACCACTCAGAGCGGCGGCGATATGGCTTCAGTGGCGCAAACAGCGATGGAACCCGCACCAGCAGCCCTAAATGCACCCCTGGCGGAAGCAGACAGCGCCGTGGAAGAGGCGGTTGTCGAATCGGCGGCAGGGGAGAAAGCTGCTGACGCATTCGTCGCTGAAGAAGAAATTGTCGTTGAAGAAGAGATGATGCAAGCGGAACCAGCAGCGGCAGAAATGCCTGCAGAAGCGGCGCCGCTGCCCACCATTGCCACTGCCTTAACCGAATCTACGGAATTGGGATTGGCTGATGAGGCGGCCACGGCGGCAGGTGCTATGGAAGCGACAGCAGAACCGATGACTCAAGCTGAAGGAGAACCACCTCCGGCTGGCGACGCAGCGGCTGTGCCTGAAACATTGCCCACTGCCACCATCTCGGCTTTACCCAGACTTAATGCCACGGAAACGGCCGTTCACCGTGCCGTAGAACCAACCACAACCTCACCGGATGAACTTGCCAATGCGGTAGATGGCGAAACGGCCGTTGCCGAAACCGTCGCTTATCAAGAGCCACAACCAGCAACATGGTCTTTGACAACATCACAGGCGCTGCTTTTGGGGCTTGGTCTCTTGCTGCTAATCCTGGTTGTCGTTACACTCCTGGCACGACGCAAAATTTAAATTTTCCCTTTACCGCAAAGCACGCAAAGGGCGCAAAGAGTTGCATTAAACACTGATGTTACGCAGTAGCCGCCTGAACCAAAGAAACTGGCTCAAGCTGCTGTAATTCACGAAAAGCT
>JACSSI010001075.1 GCA_014879345.1 Anaerolineae bacterium
ATACGCACTACGCACTACGCACTAAATCGCAACGGCCGTTTCCCGGCGCAACAACCACATCATCCCCAAACCCGTCACCGCACCTAACACGATCCCCATACCACTTAGCACCAGCCATTCGCGCCCTTCACCGCTCAAAAATACAATAATTGCCGCCGCAAAGAGATAGCCGACCACATTTATCAGCGGCCAAAGTGTGGCTGGAATGCCTTGCTGTTTTAACAGATGCCACTGCACCAAACCCATAGGTAGACCCAACACCAGCCCAAGATACAAAGCTGAAACAGGCTGAGGAACCAACTCAAACAGCATAGCCATCAAGGCAACACCGCCACTCATGACAACGGCCGTTACCGCCACACTCTGCCCAATCCACCGTTTTGCGGAGATGCCTTTGCTTTGCAGCAGCCAACCTGGCCCCAAGGTGCCGCCCAACGCAAAAAATGCGCCAAATAATAAGCCAGCCACCATTGTACCCAGCAAATCACTGCCAAGATTGCCAACTGCTTCACCGACTGTCCACATTGAAGCATAAGCGAGCAGGCCAAAAACGGCCGTTCCCAGCGCACAACTCAGCAACCACTTCAAACCAAAACCCCAATCCAAATGCGTTTGTTTTTCGTTCATTTTGTCCTCCAAAATAGGAACTTATTGTGGCAAACTACCGGTTAATACAAACAGGATACTTCTGGGCGAGTCCCGTTGTCATGGGGCGGGTGTCCCGAGGCTGTCGGGCAGTTTTGAGAGATTGGAGAGTGGTTCTTGTCTTGAATATTTCGCCACCCTCTCCTTTTGGGAGAGGGTTAGGGTGGGGGAAACTTATGTGCCAGGCAGAACGCGCAACAGCGCTTGTGCTTCTTGCACATATTGCTGTTCGGTGGCCGGATGGGCAATAATGAAATGCAGCAGATCGACAACGGCCGTTTCCCCTTCTGCCACCATCAACACCGCCGCCCCCGTCAACACATCCATCAGCGCCGCCATCGCCCCCGCCTCATAGCCAACTTGCACCGCTTGCCGCAAAATTTGCCAGGCGCGTTCCCGTTCGCCAGACGCATGAAGCGCCAGGGCATAGATTTTCTGCGTGCGGATGGCTTGAATCTCATCGTCAATATCGGCTGCAATGGCTAAACTGGCCTCGCAGTGGTCGATGGCTTGCGCCCAATTCCCCTGCTTATAGCTCACCTCAGCCAGATTTTGCAGCGCCACCACCCGCACCGACAAATAATCCGTCTCGGCAGTCAGGGGCAGGCAGGCGGCAAACTGGGCGTAAGCGGCAGTCAGATCACCCAGCACCAGATAATTGGCGCCCAAATTGTTGTAAATATGGGCGAGACCCCGTTGGTCGCCGCCTTGTTTTGCCAGAGGCAATGCTTCTTGCAGATGGGCCACGGCCGTTTCATAATTTCCCAGCCGCATCTGCACACTGCTCAGGTTGACCAATGGCTTGAGCAGCAGCGCGGGGTTGGCGGCGCGGCGGTACAAGTCGGCACATTCATTCAGGAGGGGAACGGCCGTTTCAAAATTGCCGCTTTGAATGTGCAAAATTCCCCACAAATTCAGCGAAAACGCCAACGCCTCTTCATCAGCAAAAGGACGCAGCACCGTTACACTTTCTTCTGCCTGGCGCATAGCTTCCGGCAGTTGACCGGTGCGGAAGAGAAACATGGCATAGCGCCCCAACAACTGCCCCCAGACAACAGGCGCAGTTTGCGGAACGGCCGTTTCACGCAACGCCGTCACCGCCTGAGCAAACAAGAGCCGTCCTTCCGTGAACAAATTGGTGATGGCATAAAAACGAGCCAGCCCGTGCGTCGCCTCGTCTAGCAGCGCGGTTTGCTGCTGGCTGACGGCATAGTGCCACATGGCACGAATATTATCCAGGTCGGT
>JACSSI010001076.1 GCA_014879345.1 Anaerolineae bacterium
GGCTGTGATGTGCCTGCGAAGTACCATTCGTTGATTGCGAAGCTGGCGGTGTGGGCGGAGGATCGGCCACAATGTTTGGAACGTATTCGCCGCGCGATTGAGGATTTCCAATTGGTGGGTACGCCGACGAATTTGCCGTTGTTGCAGTATGTGTTGTGTGGGGATGGGTTTGCAAACGGCCGTTATGATACCAGTCTCCTGACGCATGATTTTAAATGTGTGCCACAAGATGATGTCTACTACCGAGATTTGGCAGTGATTGCCGCTATGCTCTATGTGCGCCGCAATCAGATGTTTGTGCCGACTGAACCGCCGCGTACACGTAGTGGATGGCATCGGGATAGTAGACGACTACCAGAATAATTATTTGTTACACGGAGAACACAGAGAAGGCACGGAGCTTCACAGAGATTTGAGAGAAAAATCTAATTTTCTCCGTGGTTCTCTGTGTATCCTCTGTGAAACTCCGTGTAACTGCTTTTGAGGAGTGGTGTCATGCAAAAATTATCTGTCACCATAGATGAACAAGTTTACGAAATTGAAGCGAGTATTTTTCCGCAGAATGAGACTGAGTTTTCGGTGCTGGTGAATGGGGAACTGCTGACGGTGAACATCCCCGATATTGAAGCGCCGTTTTCAGAACAGGAATGGTTGATGGTAAACGGCCGTCCGTATGAAATCACCTTCCATAAAAATCTGGATTGGATTAAGGCGTATGGCGGGCTGCATCGACTGGAAGTACGCGACGCCGAAGCGCTTATCTCGAAGCCAGTAAGTGGCGACGGCCGCATTAAGGCTCCGATTCCGGGCATTGTCACGCGGGTGATGGTGGAGAAAGGGCAGGCAGTGGAGATGGGCGATCCGCTGTTGATTCTGGAAGCGATGAAGATGGAAAATGAAATTCGCGCCCCGAAGGCTGGGATTGTGAAGAGTTTGCCAGTGAGTGAAGGGCAGCCGGTGCTGCGGGAGCAGGTGTTGGCTGAAATTGTTTAGTTGTTAATTGTAAATGGTCAATTTTTAATTGTTTAACGGGGTGGGGAACCGTCCCCTACCCCGCATCTCCTTCCCCAATTTGCAACAACTGCGCATCTGCCTCCACCGTATCCCCCGCTTGAAAATAAATCGCCTCAACAATGCCTGGCATAGCCGTTTTGATGGTATGTTCCATCTTCATCGCCTCTAACTTCATCAACGGCTGCCCTTCACTGACCTGTTCACCCACTTCAACCAACACCGCCAATACAGAACCAGGCATCGGCGCACGTAACGAACCGCTGGATGCGGCTGACGGTTGTGGCTCTGGCAGCCGCGGCACGATTTCTAAGGCGACCGTGCCAGTGCGGGTTTGTACCCAGGCGTGGGTGTCGGTGAGGAGGAGGGGGAGGGATTGGTGGTGGGTGTTGAGGGTGAAGGAAAGCGAGAAATTGTGAATTGTGAATTGTGACCCTTCGACATTGCTCAGGGCAGGATTGTGAATTGTGAATGGGTCGCCGTTTTGGATGGTGGCGCTGAAGGTGTGAGGCTGATGGCGGGAGGGCGTGAGGTGGACTTCAAGCGGGACACTATCCACTAAACACTGTTCACTGATCACTGAATACCGATAACAAAGCGGTGCATTCGGATTATTGCGCCAGTAGCCGCTGTTGGTGGTCAGTTGGGGATGTTGGTGAAATTGAGCCAGGGAAGCGGCGATGAGGGCGGTGTCTAAGTCGCCGGATGAAGGCTGCCAGTTGGGCAGGTATTGGTCGATGAAATGGGTGCTGAGTTCGCCAGACTGGAAGGCTGGCTGGCGCAGGATGTCTTGCAAAAAGGGGATGTTGGTGGTGAGACCAAACAGGGTACTGGTTTGTAGGGCGTGGAGGAGGCGACGAACGGCCGTTTCCCTATCA
>JACSSI010001077.1 GCA_014879345.1 Anaerolineae bacterium
ATCCCAGAGGTACGGGATTCTTCACTACGTTCAGAATGACACAAACCCCAGCAAATCCTAAAGAGCCAGATTTATTTCAACATATCTAACAACAATTCAGCACATTTTCCAGAGAATTCTGGATCATTGATATTGTTGTCCATTTCAACGACCGGGATACCCGGCTTAAGATTCTTTTTGATGGTGTCGAAGCAAGCTTGATTCGCTTCTGGGTTCCAGAATTGACCGCCTTCGCTGTCTAGCATGGAGACGCCTTTCAGGGGCAAGACGATGACGACAGGGGCTGTTGATTCGTTGGCGGCAGCAGCGATCATTTCACCCATTTTGATGTTTTCTTCGACGTTGGTACGCATCAAGGTGACGTTGGGATTCCATTTGTAGAGGTTGCGTGTCTGATACGCTTCAGGCATGGTTTCGACACCCCAGAAGTTAGCCATGTCGATGCAGCCGGGCACAATGACAGCGGGAATGCCAGCGCGAGAAGCCGCGAGACAACGTTCTGGCCCGGCATCAAAGACGCCGCCACAAACGCTGTCGGCCAGTTCGGTGGTAGTGATGTCCAAGGAGCCTTTGATGTAGCCATCGGCGATGAGGCTTTCCATCGTTTTGCCGCCTGTACCGGTAGCATGGAAAACCAATACTTCGTACCCTTCTGCTTCTACGAGACCTCGGGCGTGATCAACGGCCGTTGTCGTATTGCCAAACATCGACGCCGTGATCAGGGGTTTTTCTTCTGCCAGCGGGGGAATGTCTACCTTGACCATGCCTGAGATCGCGCCAGCCGCGTTGGCATAAATCTTGCGGCTGATGGAGTTGATGCCAGCCACATCTACAATGGAAGGCATAAAGGTAATGTCTTTCGTGCCAGCATAGGCGGATACATCCCCGCCACCGACGGTGGAGACCATCACTTTAGGTACAGTCACAGGCAGCGTGCGCATACCAGAGGTGGCAATCGAAGTGCCGCCGCTGCCGCCCATGCCAATGATGCCGTCTAGCTTGCCATCATCATACAGTTCACGAACAACAACTGCCAACCCATCGGCCATGACTTGCATCGCTTCATCTTTATGCTCGCCAGAAGCGATAGCGGCTAAATTGCTGCCGCCTGCTTTGGCAACGACTTCACGGGTGATGTCCGCTTCAAAGGCGGGTGCGCCCATGACGCCAAAGTCCACCACTAATGTGTTAAGACCTTCTTGTTCGATGAGGTCTTTGACAAAGGCGAATTCAGCACCTTTGGTATCTAATGTTCCTACGATAACAATTGTTTTGCTCATCCCGATTTAGCTCCTTATTTTTCTACTTTCTTGGGGAAAAGAATCCAGACGTTGAACATGCCCAATAAACAACCGAACACGCCCATCAAAATAGTCCAAACACCAGACCATAAGGCGGCAGTGCTGGTGCCACCTAGTTCAGGATAGCTACCCGTAAAGTATATGGCTAACGCCATAGAAATACCGTTGAAAAATGGCAGCGAACCTTCTTGAAAAGTGGATGACCATTTCATGGAATATACCATGAAGCCAACGCCTGCGGCCAATACCAAAGCGGCTGCCAAATCACCTGGGACAACTAGACTGGGCAGGAAGCTGAAATATTGAGTCACCCAAAGGGTAACGGCCGTTAACGCCGCCGCATAAGAAAAACTAGGCAAAATTGTCTTAACGGCAGCAGGCTTTGCCCCTAATGCGAAATACTCAGCCCAGACGATGAAGGCACACCAGAGGGTGAAATTCCATTTGCCCAGCCACAACCCAAAGGGCATCGATACAAACACGGTAATGGCGACTGCCAGCCAAAGTGGCACTCTATCCTTAACTTCGACTTGTTGCTCTACGACTTGATCACTTGTTGCTGTTGTCACAAAAGCCTCCTTTGCTA
>JACSSI010001078.1 GCA_014879345.1 Anaerolineae bacterium
GCCCGCCAGTTCGACTGCACCAACAAACTCTCATCCGCCGCCATTTCTCGCGCCGCTATTTCATACGTTAGCAAATTCAAACCATTGCTATAAAACCCGGCCACACCCGACGGCGGTACATAAGCCTGCTGAAAAATCGTACCCACACGTGGCAAAATCCACACCACCACTGCAAAAACGCCCAAGCCAATAAAGCCGAGAACCATCAACTCTGCCACACTGCCACCTTGCCGCTCTGCAACCTTGCCACCTTGCTGCTCCTTCCCCACCTGCCACCTGCCACTCGCCACCAGCACCAACACCACCACACTCAGCAGCGACACCAAATCCGCCACCAAGCGCAGCGGCGTTTCGCGGAAGGTGATGGTGAGGTCGTGGTCGCCAGCCGGAACGGGGATGGTGATAAGCCCTGTACCCTCACTGGGTGTTATGTCTACTTTTTCGCCGTCAATTTTTGCTTGCCAACCAGGATAAGCAAATGTGTTGGCCGTGAGCGTGAACGGTTCGCTGGCAGAAATGGTGGCAGTGAACTGTTTAGGCGTACGGCTGCCTGAAACGGTCACTGAGCTTGTCGAAGTGTCAGGCAATGGGGCAAACGGTTCAATCGCAGGCGTTTCCGGCATATATTCAACCGTTAGTGGCAAATATTCTCCCTTCGCCGTTGTACCAATTGTCAATGTGGCACGCTCAAATTCCTGCATATCAGCAATCGTCGGGTTTTCCAGACCGGGACAGTAACGGGCGTCTAGCCAATACAAATTTCCTAAAATCAGCACGATACAGTAAATGGAAGCCACTACGGAATACGCACTACGCACTAAAACCCTAATGCGTAGTGCGTAGTGCGTAAGCAGGTCTACACTTGCCCCTACCAAAACAGCCAAACAGAGCGCCGCTGGCCCCATTAAGCGCCAGGGGAACTGGATGTACTCGATGAGCGGTAAGTTGGCCCAGATGGGTTCAGAAATGGAGAGCATGAAGAAGATGTAAACGGCCGTTGCCACCCCAAAGAAAATCACCTGCTGCCGTCTGCTATCCTTAAAGCGCCACCAGCCAATCAAAAGTGCAGGCAAAGCCAACAGCAGCGGCACCAGCCCCAACGCCCGCGCCGGAGAAGGGTTGATGAGGTTCGTATAAACCGTCTGCGGCGGCGTGAATATCTCCGCCAGCGTGACAAAGTTGCCCCAATACACAAAAATCGGCGGCACGAGCAGGCGGTCGCTGTGTACCAGCGCCCGTTCTACCATGGCAGGCAGCCAGAAGAAGGTTGTCAGGCCCAGGCCGAGGAGAATCGCCAAAATCACAGACCAGAGATTGGAGATTAGAGATTGGAGATTGCGTCGCTCTTTAATCTCCAATCTCCAATCTCCAATCTCAACCAACCCATACAACCCCAGCAGCGGACTAAAAATAAGGGCAAAGACATTGTGCGTCAGCAGCACAGCGGCATAGCTGAGGGCGGCGGCGACGAGCCAGCGATTTTGGCCGGTACGCGCCAGTCGCCCCATTGTCCAGAGCGAAAGCGGCAGGAACAACCACGCCACCGATTCGGCCAGATTGCCGCGAAAGAGGATGTCGTAGGCAAAATAGGGGGCGTACATGTAGGCAACGGCCGTTACGATGGCCGCCGGTCGTGAAAAATGGTCACGAGAAAGGCGGTAGGCACTCAGACCAGCCAGATACACGCCCAACGCAAACGTAATCCGCATCCCCAGGTTGAGATTGCCAGCCAGCAAGCTAACCGCTTCTGCCAAATAGTAAGAAAGCGGCGCGTAAAAGTTGAAGAACGGGAAACCGTACCCCTGCGCCATGTCAGGCGCCCAACGGCTGAAGAACACCCCCTGCCGCAGCAAATGATCCAACTGCGTCAGGCGCAGCAAATGGAA
>JACSSI010001079.1 GCA_014879345.1 Anaerolineae bacterium
TTATTGATTACGGCGTTCATCTGGTTGATGAAGCGCAATTTGTACCGCAGGTGATTCGTCAGATGCAAGCCGAGGCTTTGCAGACGCCAGTTTTGCCATCGGTACGGATTTCGGATAACGGCCGTTCCCCCATCCTCACCGAATCCGATTTATTCAGCTATCGACCAGGAACCACCGTACATTTGCCCGCCCATACCCGGTTGACACCGTTGGCCCAAGACAGCGCTCAAAAACGAAATTTGACGCTGGTATTTGAAAAGTAGCGTGACTGCTAACACAGTCGAGAGACCCGAAGGGTTTTTGTATCGAGCCATTGCAATTACCAGCCAGCAAAACCCTTCGGGTCTTACTTAGTAGTTACAAAATAGAGGTGAACCATGCGTTTAGCAAAAGTAATTGGCACCGTCGTCGCCACCCGAAAAGAAGAATCGCTGACCGGCTTAAGGCTGTTAGTCATTGACGAAATCGACCCGCGCAGCGAACAACCTAAAAATAATTGTTTGATCGCCGTCGATAATATGGGCGCTGGCGCAGGCGATACTGTGTTGTGGGTACAAGGCGGGGCGGCGCGTGTCATCAGCGATGTGCATCGTTATGCCCCTATCGATGTCGCCATTGTTGGCATTGTTGATACGGTGGACGTGCACGAATGAGCGGCAAAGTATACACCCGTGGCGGCGACGCCGGACAAACCTCCCTGCTGGGCGGTATCCGCGTAGACAAGGATGATGCCCGGATTGAAGTGTACGGCACGCTAGATGAAGGCACCTCGATGCTGGGTATGGCTCGCGCCACCACCCAATACGACGACCTTTGCCGCCACATCATCGACATCCAGGGCGAATTGATTCCGATTATGGCCGAAGCTGCCTTTGTGAAGGGCGAAAAGGAACTCAAGTTTGAGGTTCCCCAGGTGAAACCTGAACAAGTAACGCGCCTGGAAGGCATTATCGATTTTTACAACCAAGAGTGGATTCAAACCGGGCAATTTGTGCGTCCTGGTGGCTCTCAAGCCTCCGGCATGATGGATATGGCACGAGCCATTTTCCGCCGCGCAGAACGCCGCCTCATTTCGCTCAACCGGCACGAAGCGCTCAATCCCCATCTAATGAAGTACGTTAACCGACTGTCTGACACGTTGTATGTGTTGGCGCGCATTGATGAACAGCGCACGTTGATCCAGACGATTGTTGATAATTTGCCGAATGGGGGGGAAACGGCCGTTCTCTCCCCAAACGGTCAAGGAGAAATTGACATGGCTCCCACCTTAACTGAATGCGACCGCATGGTCGAAGCTGGCATGAAAAAAGCAAAAGAAATCGGCGTCCCGATGGTCTTAACCGTCGTAGACCAAAACGGGGATGTCATCGAATCCCGACGCATGGACGATGCCCTCATCGTCAGCGTCACCCTCGCCCCCCACAAAGCCTACACCGCCGCCACCGTCCGCCTCGCCACCCACGAACTAGCCAAAGTTGCCCAACCCGGCCAACCGCTTTACAGCATCGACGTTAATCTGCCCAAAATCACCTTAGTGGGTGGCGGCCTGCCCCTTTCCAAAGACGGCAAAGTCGTCGGCGCAGTCGGTGTCAGCGGTGGCTCAGTAGAACAAGATATCGCCGTAGCTGAAGCTATGGTGGCAGCCTATTAAAAGCGGGAACACAGAGATGCACTGAGGACACACAGAGATACACAGAGATACATGGAGAGAAGAAAGTTTTACCAATGTTTTTCTCTCAAAACTCTGTAAATCTCCGTGACTTCTCTGTGTACTCCGTGTAACTGCTTTTCATTACTAACTAGGAGAATCTCATGACTGTACAGATTCAAGACTCACAAATCGAAGCCATCATTCAACAAGTGTTGGCACAAGTTAATGCAAATG
>JACSSI010001080.1 GCA_014879345.1 Anaerolineae bacterium
ATTCATTATTCAAGAGGGTATGATGAACGAATCGAGTTTTACTGAAAACAGTTTCCAAAACTATCTTCAAAACAAGCAGTTGATGGGGGCAAAATGTCAGGATTGTGGCAGTCTGTTTTTGCCACCCCGTCCTATGTGTCCCCAATGTCATGGCAGCAGCATGAGTTGGCAAAAAATGACAGGCAAAGGGGAACTGGCGGCGTTCACGGCCGTTTTCATCGGCCCCAACGCCATGATTGCAGCAGGCTACGACCGGACTAATCCTTACATGAGCGGCATCGTCAAACTGGACGAAGGGCCATTTATCAGCGCCCAAATTTTGGGGCTGGATGCCGCCAATCCAGACATCAACACCATCGGCACACCATTAACCGTGCAATTTATTGAACGCGGCGAAGACGAGGAAAAACGAACCTTTTTAGCTTTTACAGCATAACCAAGAGGTAAAGAATTAAGCCAATGTATCATTTTGATTGGATCAAACGACATGCAGAACGAACACCGAACAAACTGGCGCTGGTCGATGCAGCGACAGGACAGCAATGGACTTATGCTGAGTTTAACGGCCGTTCCAACCGCCTGGCCTCCTTCTTCAAAGATGAACTGGGCATCAAGCAAGGTGACCGGGTATCGATTTTGGCGCAAAACAGCGCCGACTACTTTGTGGTACTGTTTGCGTGCAGCAAAATTGGCGCCATTCTCAACACGCTCAACTGGCGGTTGGCAGTACCCGAGTTAGCCTATATTCTCAACGATTGTACGCCCCGAGTGCTTATCTACGAGCCGGAATTTGAAACGGCCGTTACTGAGCTTATATCCCAAACCAGCATCGAAACAACCATTTGTATGACTGAATCAAACCAGGGCAGTGGCTTGAGCTATGAATCCGCCTTGGCTGCCGGTTCCCCTGTCGATTTTGAGGGCCCCCGTCTCAGCTATGATGAAACCTGGGCGATTTTGTACACATCCGGCACAACAGGCCGACCCAAAGGGGCGCAAGTTACATATGGCAACTTCTTCTACAACGCTGTGGGTATGGGTCGCGCTATTGACTTGACCTCGCAAGATGTCAACCTAAACGTGCTGCCAACCTTTCATGCGGGTGGCTTAGGCTTATACGCAGGGCCAATTTTCCATGCGGGTGGCACTTTAATCAGCATGAGAGCCTTTGAGCCAAGCCAACTGCTGGCGCTCATTGACAAGTGGCAGGTGAGTGTGATGTTGTTGGTACCTGCCATTTACCTGGCACTCTCCCAATTCCCGGAATTTGACCAGGCAGATTTGTCCGGCGTGCGCCATTGGGGCAGCGGCGGATCATCGCTGCCGCCCAGTCTAGTCCACCAGTTTGCCGAAAAAGGGATCATCATTCAGCAAGGCTTTGGTATGACTGAAACCGGGCCGACTGTTTTCCTGATCGACAAAGAAAACGCAGTGCGCAAAGCAGGTTCGGTGGGCAAACCTGTGCTGCACACTGATGTGAGCATTCGTGACCGGCAGGGCAATGTGTTGAGACCGGGCGAAGTGGGCGAACTGTGCATTCGCGGCGGCAACGTTACCACGGGTTATTGGAATCGCCCCGAAGCGACTGCCGAAGCGATAAAAAATGGCTGGCTCCACTCCGGCGATGCTGCCATGATGGACGATGAAGGTTTCTACACGATTGTGGATCGCTGGAAAGATATGTTCATCTCTGGCGGTGAGAATGTATACCCGGCTGAGGTGGAGAATGTGATTTACCAGCATCCGGCGGTGGCAGAAACGGCCGTTATCGGCATCCCTCATCCCCAATGGCAAGAAACTGGTCGGGCGCTCATCGTACTCAAAAAAGATCACACTGCCACTGAAGCAGAAATCATCGACTTTTGTCAGGGCAAATTAGCACG
>JACSSI010001081.1 GCA_014879345.1 Anaerolineae bacterium
ACGCACACCATCCACCTGATCTTGCACCTCGATAATGCCCATGCGGTGACGAATCCAGCCTTCAAAGGCCAATCCGCGCCTGAGGCTGCCCCGATTGTCGAGTATAAATACCAGGAAACCTTGCTGCGCTAAATAGTGTGCTCTCATGTTGACTGTGCTGCGCCAGCCATTGACCACGAGCTGAGACTGTGGTCCGCCATAAACGTAAACAATGGTGGGGAATGGCCCGTCGCCAAACGAAGCTGGCGGCCGGTAAATTGCGCCATACAGGTAAACGCCATCCCGCGAGGTCACGGTGACGATTTCTGGCGATTGCAGGTCTAGCGTTTCTAAACGGGGATCGTTTGGCGTGAAGATGGGGCGCAGTTGGCTGCCATCTTCCAGGCTGTGTAGATTGATGGTAGGCGCTTGGGTCAAGCTGTTGAATTGGTCAATGAAACGGTTGAATTTGTGGTCTAGTGTGATGGTGTGGGTTCCGGCTTCTTGGGTGAGGCGGCGCGGTGTGCCGCCATCAAAGCCGACGACGTAGAGATGGCGTTCCAGCGGATTATCGAGTGTGCCGCTGAAGTAAAGTTGCCCGTTTTCCTGGTCGATACCGTCGATGCTGTCTACTTGCCAGTTGCCGCTGGTTAACGGCCGTTCTACCTCCCCATCCTCATCATACAAATACAAGTGCATGAACCCAGTTCGCTCTGATGCCCAAATGAAACGGCCGTTTTTGAGCGGTTTGAACATGTTGTGCAAGTTGATCCAGACATCGCTTGTCTCCGTGAGCAATGTTTTGCCCTGACCCGTAGTGGGGTCAAAAGAAATCAAGTCGAGACGGGATTGGGCGCGGTTTTCAATTTGGGCGGTGAGGCGACCATTGGGCAGCCATTTCACTCGTGCCAGATAAATGTCGTCATCGTCGCCCAAATCCATCCAGGTGGGTTCGCCGCCACCGAGCGAGACGACGCCCAGGCGCACTTTGGCATTTGCTTTCCCAGCGAACGGGTAGCGATGGTCTTCTTGTGCGCCTTCACCGACCGCATCCTGGCCTTGATGGACGATACGGTAGACCGGAATATGAGTCTCATCAACTTCGGCGAAAGCGATAGATTTACTGTCTGGCGACCACCAGTAGCCTTGCCGCCGGCCCATCTCTTCCTGGGCGATGTACTCGGCGAGACCGTTGGTTTTGCCCGTGCCGCGTGCGCCGCTGGTGATCTGGCGCGGTTGGCTAAAGACCTCCGAGGTTTTTAGCAATGGTTGATCATTGCCAACCTCGGAGGTCTTTATGCTCGGTTCACTGGCAATGACATACAGTTCGGCGTCTTGTACGTAGGCAATCCACTTGCCATCTGGTGAAAACTGGGCATCTAAAATGGGATGTTCGCTCTTTGCCAAAATTTGCTGTAACTCACCGTCTGCGCCGTTCTGCACAAACAGGCCACCCAGCAGGGGAATGAGGATGCGTCCCTCTTTGCTCCAGGCGTATTGGGTGATGCCGGTTTCACGCTGACGCATCCGTTCGCGGCGCAGCTTTTCTTCGAGCGTCAGATTTTCTTCGGTATCGCCATCGCCCGCCGGTTTGACGAGTTGGCGCGTTTCGCCGCTATCGGGGTCTAGCGCATACAACTGCCGCACCAGACTGCCTTCCCCGCTAAACAAATAGGTGATGAGCGTATCGTCTGGGCTAAATTGCAGGTTGCCAGGAACGGCCGTTCCTGGATAGGGATAAGTGGCGACATCTTCAATGGTAATGGCTTTTTTCATGGGGACTCCTGTGGGATTAGATAGAGATAGAGTGTAGAGATAGAGGAAAACCAAGCACTCTCTATCTCTATCTCTACACTCTATCTTTATTCATCCTTTTCACTCAGCTCCAGCCAACGGAATTCTAC
>JACSSI010001082.1 GCA_014879345.1 Anaerolineae bacterium
AGCGTTCACAGTGACGGTCGTCACCCCACACCTGTTCACGAGCCAGCGTAGTATTGCAATTGGGGCAAAAGTCCACTGCCGCTTTGGTGCGATAACCCAGACCCAGTTGAATCAACTGCTTAAAGAACCATTGTGACCATTTATAGTAGCTGGGATCAGACGAGATTGCCTCGCGCTCCCAGTCAAACATCGCACCCATGCTCTTCAACTGGCCGCGCATCCTGTCGATATTGGCATAAGTCCACTGTTTGGGCTGGATATTATTCTTGATAGCAGCATTTTCGGCCGGCAGGCCAAAGCTGTCGAAGCCCATCGGGAACAAGACGTTGTACCCTTTCATGCGCATATACCGCGCCCGTGCATCCGAGGGCGACATGGCATACCAGTGGCCGATATGCAAATCGCCGGAGGGATACGGCAGCATCGTCATGGCGTAATGTTTTTCTTTGCTTTCATCAATGACCTGCTTGTACAGGTTGGTTTCATCCCAATGTTTTTGCCATTTGGGTTCAATTTCTTGGGGATTATATTGAGACATATCTAGGAATCTCCTTTTTGGAAGATTGAAGATTGAAGATTAAAGATTGGTATCAGCCATCAATTTTTAATCTTTAATCTTTCAAGAATTCAATTGCTTTTGGTGCAAAATCATCTGCATTATTCGGGGCGGCACTGTGACCGCCGGTTTCGTATTCAACAAGTTGGCAGTGGTGCAAACCGCGCATGTATTCGTCAGCAGTTTGGATGGGTATGATGGGGTCGTCTGCGGCCCACGCCAGCAAAACAGGCTGCTTAATGTCGGATAGCAGGCTGAACTGCTGAAACGCGGGCGCCGTAAGGAGCAGTTTCTCTACGCGCTCGGGGTAGTCGAGTGCGAGTTCAAGGGCAACCCCGCCGCCCCAGCTTTTGCCCATGATAGCGACGGCTTTGTCTACACCCAGGCTGTCTAATATTGAGATTGTGGCGAGAACGGCCGTTTCCCCCACAAGAGGCCCATTAACCGTCGTCGTACTCTTGCCCCAGCCCGGCATATCCACACACACCACCTGATACCCCGCCTCAGCCAACGGCGCCATCATTGGTTCCCAGGTATGCCAGCCATTGCGTTTGCTCCACCCATGAATCCCCAACACGATGGGTCGGTCGGAGTCTCCTAATGTTTTGGCAAACACGTTGCCGTATGGTGTGCTGATGTAGATATCATCCATAACAACAGATTTAAGATTTTTGATTTTAGATTGACGATTGAAGGGCGACATACAATCGTTAATCTAAAATCCACAATCAGAAATAAAAAAGCCCTTTTTTCGTTCAGAGACGAAAAAGGGCTTCCGCGGTACCACTCTGTTTGATGGTAGTTAGTAACTTTTGGTGGACCTGAAGGGACTCGAACCCTTGACCCCCACAATGCCATTGTGGTGCTCTCCCAACTGAGCTACAGGCCCAAAATTTGAAGCGACGGGAACTTTATCACAATCCATTTGAATTGGCAAAATCCCAAATCTATACCATCCTCTCAAACACGTAACGGGTGCAACCGGTGACAGCTAGTAATCAGTGAACAGTGTTCAGTAGATTCCTACTGACAACTAATTACTGAAAACTGATGACTGGTTTTCACTGTCACAGCTCACAGGCGAGTTCAGCCATTTTTTACCACGCTTTCAGCCAATGACGCGGCTCTCTTAGTTAACAATTGGCAATTAACTATTCACAATTGACAATTCTTCCGGCTTACTACTCCTGATCGAAGCTTTTGATTATTCAGTTTTCAAAGAAAAACCGAGTTTCTTCATAAAACTCGGCTCTTTAGTGGACCTGAAGGGATTCGAACCCTTGACCTCTACAGTGCGATTGTAGCGCTCTCCCAGCTGAGCTACA
>JACSSI010001083.1 GCA_014879345.1 Anaerolineae bacterium
CCCCTTTTTGCATGGCGATGGTGATGATCTTAGCCATTATTCCTCCTTGGAATAGTCGAATGGTCTGATGGTCAGTTAGTCTGGTAGTTGAGGTCTAGTAATGACAATAGTCGGGTTGGTTTGCCTACTAGTTTACTAAACTGCCAGACGAAATCACAATCTTATAGCATGAATGCTAAAACCGGTCAATGAACTGTCAACCTCGGTTTACACTTTCCATAATGTTTCCCGGGAAACATTTTGTTGTATTACTACAACAGGAAGGGCGAAGGTTAAATTATGAGGGATGAAAGATGAAAGGGGGTAAAAGAGTGTACAATATAACGCGGTGTGTTATAAAATGAAGGCACAAAATAACCACTCACTGTTCGCTGCACATTTTCTACTATTTAACCATATCCTGGGTAGGGGTGATAGCACATGAAAAATGGTAATTACACACAAGTTGATGATGTTGTTTTAGATTATATTGTTATTGGTTCTGGCTTTGGGGGGAGCGTATCTGCGATGCGTCTTTCTGAAAAAGGATACCGCGTTATGGTCTTGGAACGAGGCAAACGGTTCCGGGCTGAAGATTTCCCCAAAACGAATTGGAATATATTTAAATATTTGTGGCTCCCAGCCGCTCGCTGTTTTGGCATTATGGGCATCAATTTTTTTGATGACATCTGGATTCTGAATGGCAGTGGGGTGGGGGGAGGTAGTTTGGTATATGCCAGTACCCATATCAAGCCGCCCAAGGCGTTTTTTGAGGCGCCGGAATGGAAAGGGTTGGCGGATTGGGAAGCGGAGCTGACGCCGTTTTATGAGGTGGCTGATCGCATGTTGGGCACGGCCGAGAATCCTAGGTTCTGGCCTGCAGATCACCGTTTGTATGAAATTGCGCAGGAATTGGGCAAGGAGGATACGTTTAAGCCGACGCCGGTGGGTATTTTCTTTGGCACACCAGGCATGACAGTGCCGGATCCGTTTTTTGACGGGGAAGGGCCGGAGCGACGCGGCTGTATCCATTGTGGTGGTTGTATGGTGGGCTGTCAGCACAATGCCAAGAATACGTTAGACAAGAATTATCTCTATTTTGCTGAAAAGTGGGGGGCTGAGGTAAGGGCGGAGGCAAATGTGCTGGATATTCGGCCGTTGTATGGAGAGCAGCCGGACGGGGCGAGATATGAGATTTTGTATGAAAGGGTGACGGATTGGGCGATGAAACGGCAAACGGCCGTTCGCACTAAAAATGTGGTGGTATCGGCCGGGGCGTTGGGGACGTTGAACTTGCTCCTGAAATGTAAAAACGAAATCGGGTCGCTGTCCTTACTGTCTGAGCAGTTGGGTAAAAACGTTCGCAGTAACAGTGAAGCGATGATGGGGGTGACGGCGCGAGACGACAGTGTCATTTATTCAGACGGGGTGGCGATTTCGTCTCACTTTTGGGTAGATGATGTGACCAGTGTAGAACCAGTCCGTTTTGCGCCAGGGCATTCGTTTATGCGCAATTTGATGCTGCCCCTCATCAATTTTGATGGCGGTGTGGCAGAGCGGTTTAAGCGGTCGTTGGTGGAGGCTGTGCAACGGCCGTTTGACTTTTATTCTGTGCGGATTCAACCGAAATGGGCGGAGCGGAATACGGTGCTGCTGATTATGCAGACGTTGGAAAACAAGATGGCGCTGACGCGTGGACGCAGCATTTGGACGTTGTTTACGCAAAATCTGGTCAGTGTACGTGACAAAGATGTGCCGATTCCACCCGTGATTGAAGCGGGTCGTGAAGTGGTTGAAAAGTTTGCTGAAAAGACGAATGGTGTGGCTTGGGCTGGCATGAACGATATGCTGGGCATCCCCAATACCGCCCACATTCTGGGCGGCTGTGGCATTGCGGCGGAT
>JACSSI010001084.1 GCA_014879345.1 Anaerolineae bacterium
AGAACGGCAACCAACGCTTCTAACAATTGCGCCCGTTTGTCATTGTAAAACATCTCCTGACAGGTGATGAGCGTTTGTGCCTGCGCTGCAATCGCTGCCGAAATCACCGGGTGGCAGTGTCCCATATTTGCCACGCCAATACCCGCTACACAGTCGATATATTCATTGCCCGCATCGTCCCAAATGAGCGCCCCTTCGCCGCGCACAATAGCGAGGTCTCGTTTGCCATAAACGCCGGATGTGTACTGACTTTCTAGTTGAATACTGTTCATGAGTCGATTTCCGATTGATGATTGCGGATTTACGATTCCATTGGCACACGACCAATCGTCAATCGTCAATCCAAAATCGTAAATTTAAGAGATAACGGTTCCTTCTCCAGCTAAAGCGCGGGAAATAGGATTTGCGCCACGCGCATCGCCGATGACGACGCGCTGTACGCCTGCTTCTATCGCTTCTTTCGCGCCGAGCAGTTTGATGCGCATCCGCCCTTCAGCAAAGTTTTCAGAAGCGTCGTCGATGTCGCTCAGGTTGATGGTGCGCACCAGGGAGCTTTCGTCAGGGAAGTTGGATAGCACCCCTGGGATGTTGGACAGAATGAGCAGATCGCTTGCCTTTAGCGCGGCGGCGGTGGCGGCGGAAGCGCGGTCGCCATCGACGTTGATGCCTTCGCCCTCAAGGCTGATGGCGGGCGGGGTCAACACTGGCACGTACCCTGCATCCAGCAACGTTTCCAACAGTCCGCAATTGACTTCATCGACGGTGCCGGTGTAGTTGTCACGAATGACGCGGGTACGGCCGTTTTCGATTGCTTTGATCGCTTTTTTCCGTTTACCTTGCCATAAACGGCCGTCCATGCCAGACAGTCCAATGGCGTTTACGCCGCGCATTTGCAACCGTTCCACAATGCCTTTGTTCATCTGTCCGCAATAAACCATCTGGAAAATTTCCAGGGTGCGTTTGTCAGTCAGGCGGCTGGTGTAGCCGCTGGGCGAGGTGATAAACTGGGGCGGATGGCCGAGTGCTTCGGACACCTCATTGGTCAGCGACGAGCCGCCATGCACCAGAATCAGCCGTTGCCCGGCGCTCACCAGTTGGGCAATGTCGTCACAGACAGCGTCGTAATCAATGCCTTCACTGCCGCCTACTTTTACGATAATCATAAGTAAAAATCTCCAACGTAGTGCGTAGAGCGTAGTGCGTAGATGAGAGACCTTACGCACTACGCTCTACGCACTATTCGTCCTTAAATCGGGTGCAGCCCTACAAATCCCAGCGCTTCGTCTTCGGCAAAACCGCACATCAAATTCATGGCTTGAACGGCCGTTCCCGACGCCCCTTTCATCAAATTATCAATCGCACTGATGACCACCAGACGGTTACTGCGTTCGTCTTTCTCAAAGCCGATGTCACAGAAGTTACTACCTGCCAAAATTTTTGGTTCGGGATAGCGGAAAATGCCTTTGCGCTCTTTAACCAGGCGGATGAAGCGTTCATCGCGGTAGGCAGCGCGGTAAATTTTCCATATCTCTTTTTCTTCCAAATCTTCTTTCAAAAAGGCATGGGCGGTACAAAGAACACCACGCACCAGTTCAACGGCCGTTGCTGAAAAATGCAAATCAAACTCCCCCAAGGCCTGTTTCATTTCTGCTTGATGGCGATGGCCGGTAGGGGCAAACGAGCGCACCGCGCCGCTGCGTTCCGGGTGATGGCTGGCGGCGTTGAAGCTGTTGCCCGCTTCTGACGAGCCTACTTTGACTTCGATAACGGCCGTTTCAATCAGATTGAGTTGAGCTAAGGGATAGAGGGCCAGATTAACGGCCGTGGCATTACAGCCCACACCACTCACATACCGCGCTCCCGCGATTTCGTCCCGATACA
>JACSSI010001085.1 GCA_014879345.1 Anaerolineae bacterium
AGCGGCTGAATATTACAATCGGCGGCGCGAACGGTATACGTATAAAGAAGATATTCTGGATGATGATGATGACTGAGTATAGCGTAGTGCGTAGTGCGTTGCTTTCTCTGGATTATTATAGAAAGAACTAGCCGAAGATTGGCAGCGATTACAACGTGGTCAGAAACCCTTTAAGATTACTGGGTTGGTGTAGGAGAAACATATTATGAACCATCCACTTTATGATGTGATCGGTTTTGAGATTGTTAAACCTTATACAATTCGTGTTCAGTTTGATGATAATACTGAACAAACTATCAATTTTAAGCCAGTTTTATATGGGGAATTGTATAGTCCGCTTAGAAATTTGGCGCTGTTCGAGCAAGTACGATTGGATGCGGAACATCATAATCTAATCTGGCCGAATGATGCTGATTTTGATCCGTGGATGCTCCATGAATGGGATCGATTAGCCGACAAATTGGCTGCTCAAGCGATGGCTTGGGACAGCGTACCCAACAACGCATAAATCATGCACCCTTCAGCACAGAAAGTAGCAGACGCGGCCCAGGTTTTGGGCTTGGATATTGAGATTGTGGAGTTTGAGCAGACGACCCGGTCAGCGCAGGAAGCGGCAGAGGCGATTGGCTGTGAGGTGGCGCAGATTGTGAAGAGTTTGTGCTTTGAGGTAAACGGCCGTTCCGTCATCTGTCTCGTCTCTGGCATAAACCAACTGGATGAGCGCAAGCTGGCAGCGTTGGCGGGTGTGGGACGCAAGCAGGTCAAACGGGCTGACGCCGACACCGTGAAAGCAACGACTGGCTTTAGTATTGGCGGCGTGCCTCCTTTTGGTCATTTAACGGCCGTTACCATTTACATAGACGAAGATTTGATGCAGTACGAAGTGGTATGGGCGGCGGCCGGCACGCCGTTTGCCGTCTTTGCCTGTGCGCCAACTGATTTGGCACGAGCCACGCAGGGCGAAATTGTAGATATAAAGAAATAGAGCGTAGTGCGTAGAACGTAGCACCTCGGACAGAGACCACTACGCACTACGCACTACGCTCTACGCACTACGAATCATTTTTAACGGAGAGGAGCAAATACCATGATGTTATCTGTATTAGATTATATATTAATCGCATTGGCCGCTATGGCAGGTGGTGCGGTGAATGCGCTGGCGGGTGGTGGCACGTTGATTACATTTCCGATGTTAACGGCCGTTGGTATTCCCCCTGTCGCCGCGAACGTCACGAACACAGTTGCCATGTGTCCTGGCTATTTTGGCGCGACGATGGCGCAGGCCAACGATCTACGCGACCAAAAGGGCCGTTTGCGTATGTTGATACCGATTGCTGCCATTGGCGGCATTATCGGCGGGATTTTGCTGCTGAATACCGGTGAAAAGCTGTTCCGCGCCCTGGTACCTTATTTGATTTTGTTGGCATCGCTGTTGCTGGCAGTGCAAGAACCCGTGCGCGCCTGGTTGGTCAAACGCAGCCAGCGGGAAGGCAGCAAGCCAATTTCGGAAAAGTCTGCGATTTTGCCGGTAGGATTGGCAGCCATTTACGGCGGCTACTTTGGTGCCGGACT
Source organism: Anaerolineae bacterium (assembly GCA_014879345.1). Classification (GTDB taxonomy): domain Bacteria; phylum Chloroflexota; class Anaerolineae; order Promineifilales; family Promineifilaceae. The sequence goes on from JACSSI010001085.1 coordinate 1,573, forward strand.
AAGCGTGATTGTGTTGGCGGCGCTTGGCTTGTCGTTAGATGATTCGCTGACACGGCTAAATGCACTCAAACAGGCCATTGCGTTGAGCGTCAACTTGTCCGCCGCTATTTTCTTCTTGTTTTCGGGCAAGGTGGTCTGGTCGGCGGCGCTGGTGATGGCGGTGGGGGCGCTGATTGGCGGGGCGTTGGGCGGCAAGTTTGCCGGGAAAATCAAACCATCTACGCTGCGCCGCATTGTGGTGGCGATTGGTGTGGGTGTGTCTGTGATTTATTTGGTGCGGTGATGATGAGTGGAAACGGCCGTTTT
>JACSSI010001086.1 GCA_014879345.1 Anaerolineae bacterium
CGGGAGACGATTGTCTGTTTTGAAGGGGTGGAATCGGCGTTTTATTTGTATGTAAACGGCCGTTTCTGCAGTTATTCTCAGGGTTCCAGACTCCCAGCCGAGTTTGACATCACGGCACTCATTCAACCCGGAGCCAACAGCTTGCAAGCGCTCGTCATTCGTTGGTCGGATGGCAGCTATGTGGAAGACCAGGATCATTGGTGGATGGCTGGCATTTACCGCGATGTGTATCTGTATGCCGTGCCAAACGTGCATCTGCGAGACGTATTTGCCACGACAAAATTTGACGCACAATTTGAAGATGCGACCCTGACAGTGCAGGCTGAGATCGAGAGTTTTGGTGCGGACGCAGATGGGTTTGTGGTGGAAGTGGACGTGGTGGGGGGAAACGGCCGTTCTCTCTTCCCATCCCCCCTCGCCAAATCCTACCACCCCAATCCCAAGTTTGCCCCTAAACTACGCTTCACTCAGACAGTCGAAAAGCCGCAAAAATGGTCGGCAGAAACGCCCACGCTCTATACCCTGCTCGTCACCCTCAAAGATGCGGCTGGTGAAACCATTGAAGTGGTCAGCCAACGTATCGGCTTCCGCCAAACCGAAGTGGTGGGGCGCGAACTACTCATCAACGGCAAACCCATTCTCATCAAAGGCGTCAATCGCCACGAACACGACGACAAAACGGGCAAAACCATCAGCGAAGCCAGCATGATCACCGACATCAAGCTGATGAAGCAGTTTAACATCAACGCCGTGCGTAACTGTCACTATCCCATGCACCCCCGTTGGTACGAACTGTGTGACGAATACGGCCTTTACGTCATCGACGAAGCCAATATCGAAGCCCACGCCAACTACGAATTGCTCTGCCAAGACCCGAACTGGACGACCGCTTTCCTGGAACGGGGCAAGCGCATGGTGGAACGCACCAAAAATCACGCCTGTATCATCCTCTGGTCACTGGGCAACGAGAGCGGCTATGGCCCCAACCACGACGCCCTCGCTGGCTGGATTCGCCGCACCGACCCCAGCCGCCCCCTGCATTACGAAGGCGCGGTCAGCCACTCACACGGCCAAAATTGGGAAACCTTCGCCCTCGCCACCGACATCACCTGCCCCATGTATCCCAGCGTGGCTGAAATTATTGACTACGCGCAAAACGAGAAGGCGACACGGCCGCTGATTATGTGTGAATACGCTCATGCGATGGGCAATTCTTGCGGTAATTTGAAAGAATACTGGGACGCCATCAAAACGTATCACGGTCTGCAAGGCGGCTTCATTTGGGACTGGGTGGATCAGGGCTTGCTGAAAACGGATGAAAACGGGAACCGCTATTGGGCATACGGCGGCGATTTTGGCGATGAAATCAATGATTACAATTTCTGTATCAACGGGCTGATTTGGCCGGATCGCACGCCGCATCCGGCGCTGTATGAGTACAAGAAGTTGATTCAGCCAATCAGCGTTGAATTTTCAGAGCGTTCAATTCAAGGAGCTACCCCCCTCTCAATCTCCCCCCAAAGGGGGGAGAAGCAAGTCCCCCTCCCTTCGGGAGGGGTTAGGGGAGGGATTTTGCGCATTAAAAATGAACGAGATTTTGTTGATTTGGCGGATGTAAACGGCCGTTATGAACTCTTAGCCAACGGGAAACCCTTCCAAATTGGCTCACTACCCATCCTCGCCATCGCTCCTGGTGAAACGCAAGAGATCGACCTCAATTTAGTCGTCCCACCTTACCCAGCAGGCACCGAATTCCACCTCAACATCCACCTCACCCTGGCAGAAGATACGCCCTGGGCTGAGGCAGGGCATGAGATTGCGTGGGAACAGTTTGAATTAAAGATTAAAGATGGAAAGATTAAAGATTTTGAGCCG
>JACSSI010000089.1 GCA_014879345.1 Anaerolineae bacterium
GATGTGCCGAAATGGGTGGGTGGCAGTTTGTCTACGCCGGTGGTGCGGGCTGTTTTCCTGACTGCACAAGAGGCGTTGGCAAATGTGGCGCGTCATGCCAAAGCAACGGAAGTAACGGTACGAGCCAGGCGTGTGTCGAAAGGGGTTGAACTGTGCATTGTCGATAATGGTAAAGGCTTTGATCCTTCTTCGATAGACCATACGGTGGGGCATGGTTTAGCCAATATGCGGGCGCGTGCTGAAGAGTTGAGTGGTTCTTACGAAATCGAATCTTTTCCCGGTAACGGTACTAAAATCACGCTGGTTTTCCCCTCAAGTAAAGCAAGACCGATGTAAGGGCTTGCCCTGTCCAGGCTGCTCAATCCTCATTTTCTAAAGCCATTTTGACTGCTTCATAGGCATTAACGATGCCGTAGCCTGCGATGTTGTTAGGCACGACGGTGGTGTCTGTGCGGGAGAGGCAGGTGCCGTCGGTGAGGCTGGCGGTTTGATCCAGGGAGTCGGCCAATATACCGGGCAGCTCGTTTTCCATGCCAGCCAGGTCGGCGGGGAGCAGACTGTCGAGGGCTTGCGGGATGAAGGGGGTGGCGGAGGTGCGCAGAATTTCTTCGGTGCGCTCGATGTCGCCGATGAGGGCGGGATTGGCCGACCACATGAGAGCCACGACGCCAGCGACGTGCGGGCCTGCCATTGAGGTGCCGCTGTTCCGGCCGTAGCTGTTGCCGGGTAAGGCAGAAAGCACGTCAACACCGGGGGCGGCTATGTCGGGTTTGGTGCGGAAGGAACCATCGACGGTGACGGGACCCGTGCTGCTGAATTTGGCGATGTTGTTGTTGCTGTCTACTGCACCAACGGAGAAGACTTCGTCGTAGATGGCGAGCGGTGAGGCAATGGTTTCACAGGCTGGCCCTTCGTTTCCGGCCGAGGCTACGATGAAAATACCAGCGTTACGTAAGGAGAGAACGGCCGTTCTCAAAGAATCCGCATCACACCCCTCATGTTTTTCAGGACAGCCCCAGGAATTGTTCAGCACATGGGCAGACTGGAGCGGATCGCCATCCACAAACGGATCGCCGCCTTGTGGGAAGGGCGCCAGCATAAATTGCAAACAGTCGAGATAGAGTGCCGGATTAGCCAGATTGCGGTCTAAATTGGCGCAGGCAAACCACTGTGCATCGGGAGCAACGCCGGTGGAGTTGCCCAGCATCGTGCCCAGCGTGTGCGTGCCGTGACCGTTGTCATCGCTGGGCGTGGTAGTCCCTTGCCAGGGGTCGAACCAGTTGTAATTATCATTTCCGTTGGCACCGCGATAGCTGTCTTGCAGTTCAGGATGAGTCACGTCAGCGCCAGAGTCAGATTGGCCGATGACGATGCCTGCGCCGGTGACGCCTAGCTCGTTCCAGACACGGTCTGCCCCGAGGTTGGTCAGATTCCATTCTGGTTCAGGCGGAGGCGCAGTGGCTGGCGTGGGCAGGGTTAGTTCTGCTGGCACTGGGCGCATGACGGGGCTGGTGATGATGTGATCCACTTCAGGACGGGTGGAGAGCCAAAGGCGGTGCAGTAGCCCGCCGCGTACTTCGATGGCGTTGGTGAGGTAGTAGGGGGTGTAGTCTATGCCTAGTCTGTCCAATGAGGCACGTAAATCAGCCTGGGTGCTGGTGGCGTGACTGGTGAGCGTGTCGTAGACAAATTGGCGGCGCATATCATAGTCGGCGATGGCGACGGCGGCGCTGGTGTCGGGCTGATCTTTGAGGATGACAAAAAGATGGTCGCCATAGAAACCGGGTTGTCCGGCCAGCAGGTAGAGACCAACCCCGATGGCACCGCTTATGAGGGCAAAAACCAGGAGAGCGCGATTATTTTCCACCCTGACCAATCTTTTCCTCAACAGGAGTAGTAAAAAGCCCGCCAGCAGGGCGATTAGGATAGTTACACCTGCGGCTTGAAACGCATAGCGCATGATGCCGTCCATCGCGCCCAGATAGATGCCGTCGCTGTCAGTGAATATGAGAATGAGGGCGGCGCTCAGACCAACCAGTAATCCCAGTGCCGAACTGTTGTCGGCGGCGCGATTGGCGGGACGTTTTGTGACGGCAATACCCATTGCCACCCAACCGAGGGCAGGCAGTGCCAGCATTAACACCAACTGCACACCGTTGAAGCTCAAGCCGCTGCTCATGATTAGCAGGGCTGTGCCCACGACTAAGCCGCCCGTGAGCATGTCCCAGCCTGTGCCTTGTGTGGTTTGCTTTAATTCGTGCAGCCAGCGGCCTCCAATGACGAGGCCTGCCACTGTGCCAAAGAGCAGGCCGAGGGTCAACGCCAGCAGGGTATCGAACGGGGAACCCAGTGCGCCCCACCAGGCAAAGGGCAAGTTGATGAGGACAGCCAGGCCAGCAGCCAATGCGCCAGCGGCCAGGGTCATACGGAAGAAGGTGGGCAGTTTGTGGCGATTTATCCACCATAAGCCAAGCGCCAGCAATAACAGGAGGAGGCTTTGTATGAGCAGAAGTGTCTGGCTTTGGGTGGGGTAGAGTAAGCGGGTGGGGGCGAGAAGCAGCGGTATGAGGGTGGCTGCAAGCCAGGTCTGGAAGATGGCGCGATACCGGGTGTGGGGCCACCATATGGCGAAGGGGATAAGCGGAACGGCCGTTAATCCCACCATAATCAGCGATGCATACACCCACTTCCAATCCAGTCCGCTGTTAAACTGCATCGCGCCAAACCAGGCGCTGCTCTGCGCTGAATAGGTAACGGTGATAATCCAAAAGAGAAAGGCAAGCAAAAAGAAACGGCCGCCCCAGGCATGCCAGCCAGGCTTTGGTTGTGAATCCGTGATATTCGTCATCTTGTCTGGTGTTATAAAGTCAGTCATAATTTTGATTGAAAAGAGTGAACAGTAAATAGGAGGTAATTGTGACAGTAAAAACCGATGTAATTCAATTCCCTACGAAAGGAAACGCCGATATTCTTGACATAACGAACGAGATTGTGCAAGCTGTACGGGAATCCAAACTGCGTAATGGTGTGGTGACAATTTTCAGCCCATCGGCTACCAGTGCTGTGACCACGATTGAGTATGAATCTGGCTGTCTGCGTGATTTTCGCCGTTTGTTTGATGAGATTGCAGACCCGGATCAGGAATATGATCATAATGAACGGTGGGGAGATGGCAACGGGCATAGTCATGTGCGGGCGGCATTATTAGGGCCGTCGTTGAGTGTGCCGTTTGTTGATGCTCGGCTGACATTGGGTACGTGGCAACAAATCATTTTTGTGGATTTTGATAATCGTCCTCGGCGGCGGGATTTGGTTTTACAGATCATGGGGGAGTAAAAACGAGTGCAGCAGTTCAACTTTCTAAAAGTTGAACTGCTTGATCTTCAACTACTCTTGTTCCCCAACCAACTTCATCAACTGTTCCAGATCACGCTGCAAGGCTTCAAGTTCCGCACCATACGTGGCCCAGTCGCCATTACGTTGGGCGGCTTCGGCGGCGTCAAAGTGGGCGCTGGCAGATTCAACCAGGGCTTCGATGTCGAAATCGGCTGGCAGCGGGACTCGGGTGGGGTCTGGGGAGGCAAACTCTGTGCCCCCTTCCACGTTGTCGATGCTGTCCAGCGTCACTTCGCCGGGTGGTTCTCTCAGCAAGTCGTTGAGCGCTTCATTGAGCGTGGTTGCCATTGCTATACGGGTATCGGTGGCGACGATGATGCGCTTTAATTCAGGCAAGGCACTGATATCAGAGAGCAGGTAGACCGGTTCAACATAGAGGAAACTTTCTCCTACTGGAATTACCAGCAAGTTACCCCGAATTACACGAGACCCCTGTTGATCCCACAGCGAAAATTGCCCTGAAATTTCTGGGTCTTGGTCGATACGTGCTTCAATTTGCAAGGGGCCGTAGATTAGCTCTTGCTTGGGGAGATCGTATACGACTACTTCGCCATAATTAGGCACATCGTTACGCGCGGCAATCCAGGCGATCATGTTGGCTTTGCCGTAGGGGGTGACAGGCTGAATCAGCAGGTATTCTGCTTCTACTTCGCCTGGCAAGGGCATGGTCACGTAATATGGTTCCATGGCTTGTTCAGTGCCGTCGAAAATTTCTTGTGGAATTTGCCACACATCTTCTCGATTGTAGAACACCCGGGGGTCTGTCATGTGGTAGGTGAGGTATTGATTTGTTTGAATACGGAACAGACCTTCTGGGTAGCGTAAATGCTTGAGCAAATCTGCTGGCATGGCGCTGAGCGGCTGGAATAAACCAGGGAACGCTGCATCATAACTTTTGATAATGGGGTCGCTTTGGTCGGCGATGTAGAAGTTGACAGTGCCGTTATAGGCATCGACGGTGATTTTGACGGCGTTGCGTATGTAGTTTAATCCGGTATCGGTGGGGGTGGCGTAGGGGAATTTGTTGCTAACGGTGTAGGCGTCCAATATCCAAATGAGGTTGCCTTCTTCTGTGACGACGATGTAGGGGTCGCCGTCTAGTGCCAGGAAGGGGGCGATTTGTGAGACGCGTTCCCGAATTTGACGGTAGAGTAAGACGCGGGTGTCGTTGTCGATTTCATCGCTTAAGATGACGTTGGCATCTGCCAGGCGCAGGGCGAAGGCGAGCCGTTTGAAGATGCTGTTTAACTGCACGCCACCGCTTCCTGTGTAGACGGTTTCGATGTTTTCGTTGCCGCTGGGGTAGCTGAAGCTGGGGCGGGTGGGGCTGACGAAAACTTCGTCGGTCATCAGTTCACCAAAATATACTTCTGGTTGGCTGATCTGGATTTCTTCGACGACGCTTTGGGGGGGTAAATCTTGAATGTAGAATTCGGGCTGCCCTTCTGCGGTTATTTGATCGACGGGGTTCATGACTAAGCCGTAGCCGTGGGTGAATTCCAGGTTGCGATTGACCCAGGTGGGGTTGTTGAGTTTGGCTTTGTTGAGTTCGCGCACGGCGAGCATGACTTGTTTGGTTTGGCCGTCGATGGTGTAACGGTCGATATCGACTTCGCCGAATTGGTAGTAGGGGCGCAGGGCTTGCAATTGTTCGTAGGTGTCTTGCAAGGGGCGGTAATCCCAGAGGCGGATGTTGCGCAGGATGGCTTCTGCTTTGGCATTGGCGAGTACTTGTTGATCGAGGAGGGCGATGTCGCCGAAGGGCTGGGCGGCTACGGTTTCCAGGTCAAAGGCGAGCCGGGTGAATTCGATGTTGTCGGTGATGTAGGGGGCTTCTCGTTCGAGTTCGTTGGGTTCGACGGCGTAACGTTGCAGAAGACCGGGGTAGAGGCCAGCGATGAGGATGGTGGTGGCTAGCCACAGACCACCGGTTATGGTGACCAGACGGAGGTTGAAGCGGAAGTAGTTGATGAATACGGCAACGGCCGTTAACAGTAAAAATACCATCTGCAAGATCAATGCCCACCGAGTGGCATTCACATCCGTGTATCCTGCGCCATAGAAGACTGTACTGCGTTGGGCGTAGACGAGCTGGTAAATGTTGAGCAAGTAACCGGTTGCCCAGGTGATCAAAAGCAGTGCCAACAGTACCACGATATGGCGGCGAATGAGCGCCACTTTTTGTGGCCGCCACTGCCCCTTTTGCAGGTCTACGAGGTTGTTGCCTGCATAAATGGCGACTGCCCCGGCTAATGTCACAAAAAGAAGGGAGGCAATCCAGCCCTGAACGAATTCAAAGAGGGGTAAACTGAAGAGATAGAAGCTCACATCTTGCCCAAACAGCGGATCCGCGATGCCAAAATTGGTACGATACAAAAACTGGATCGCCATTTCCCATTGGGAGGAAACGCCTGTACCAAAACCAAAGGATATGAAGATGGCAATCAAAGCGATGACCCATTTTGCCCAGCCGAGTTTCAAGATTTGGGGTTGGAGGGGATTGGTGGTGCGCAAGGCTCGTTTGCGGGCGATAGTCCAATTCCCCCATATAAAGAGCAGAGCCAGGATAAAGCCAACCACGAACAGGACGATTTTGTAGCCAAGTTGTTTCAGCCACACGTCGTCGTAGTTTATGGCCTGGAACCATGTCCAGTTGGTGTAGGTGGTGACAAGCCAGTTGAAGCTGATTAGCAGCAGGAACAGGGCGATGATGATCCACAGGGTTCGATTGGAACCGGGAGATTGAGGGCGGTCGGGTCGTGGGGGGAAGGGAGAACGGCCGTTATCGTCATCATCATTATTGCTACCTCCACCATAATCCCAACCTGCGTCTCGCATAGCACGGCGGAACACTTCGGGGATGTCGTTTGGGTCTCGGCTCATTTTTCACTCCATAATGCGAGAGGATTGAGCGAGAGCAAGAGGAGTGTCCTCTCGCATACAACTCAAACTCGTCGCGGCAGCTTTTTTTCTCTAGCTCTAGCTCTTTGCTCTAGCTATCGTTGATTATCCCACAGTTTGGAGGAAAGGGGCAGGTGGGGAATAGTCTTTCAAATAAGTCTCTTATTGGAAACAGGCGTTTGTTATCGTTCTCTCTGGTAAGGGCGTTGCTCGCAACGCCTTACACTCGACGAGATTTCAATTTTTTTGCCAGACTCCAATTTTTTAAACAAATACAGCCGGGGAGACTTGAAACCGATCAGCGAGTTTTCTGATCTGCCGCACATTTAATTCTCTTTTTCCATTGAGGATTTCGGAGACGACACCTTGCGATCCTATTTCAGATAAATCTGATTGTCGCAGTCCATGTTCTGCCATGAGGTACTGCAATACCTCGGCTCCAGTTGCTTGTGGCATGGGAAAATGCCTTTCTTCATAAACGTGGAGTAGCGTTCCTAGTGTGTCCAGAAATTCATAGAGAGGATGGCTTTCATTTGTGCCAACTTCATCAAGCAGATCATTCATTTGCGCGACGACACGATCATAATCTTGCTCATTGTGAATTGTCATGAAAGGGCGAATGGCTGTCCAGTGGGATTGAATATCTTGAAGCATAAGGGTCATTTTTTCCATTCCTCTTTGTCGTACTCTGCATGTGTAAGTACCTGCAGAATATAGACTTTTGACCGATTAAAATGGACAGAAGCAATCAATCTATATTTATTGCCTCCAATATTAAACACAATTAGTTCACCAACTTTGTCAGCCGATGGGAATGTTTGCCGTAGCTCATTGAAGGTTGAGAAGTTGGTTTTTTCGACGATCTTGTACCAATGACTCAGGGCGCTTTGGCTGTCGGGATGTTGTTCCCAAAATTGCTTTAATGTTTTGCGAGAAATAATGTGCATGACGATAACTTATCTCATTATGAGATAATTGGCAAGAGTGGAGAGTGGTTATTTCATGAATTTTTTACGCAGGCGCAGGAGCCATAACGGCCGTTTCATCTTTTTCCATATCGTTCGCGCCTCAGTCGATTCGTCGGCGGGGTCGGCGGCATATTGATAGGTGCTGTAAAGCTCAGTCAGGCGAGAGGCTAACGGTTTGACAGTCTCCACCTGCGCCTGGGATTTGGGGTTCTCTGCGAACACCTCCAGATTTTCCTGGAAGGCTTCGCTAAATTCGAGGGGCGTTTGTGCCGGGTGGGCGGGATACTCTAGCTTTCGTGCCTGGGATTGAAAACGGCCGTAGCTGCGCAAAACAGAATCCTCCGCTTCCAGACGGCGCTGCTGCCACAGCCAAAGAGCCGCCAAGCCACCAGCAATCACCGCCACCCCGCCGATCCGTGTCAGAATCTTTTGCCAGTCAATGGGGCGTTTGACAGGCGCCCTGTCCGGCAGCGGGGCAGTGTCGCCAAGATAGGGCATAAAATCTTCAGGTGGCCGCGTACCCCAATCCTGGTCAAAATTGGGATCATGGGGGCTGGCAAATCCGGCCGTTGGCTCAAACTCCACCCAGCCATAACCCGCAAAATAGACCTCTGCCCAGGAGTGACCATTGCTCTGGCGAATCGTCTGCATGCCATATTCATCCGGCGGTTGGCTCAGAAATCCCACAGCGACTCTGGCTGGTAAACCGAGGCTGCGAGCCATCACCACCATCGCCGACGCATAATAGTCACAATACCCGCGCTGCAAATCGAACAAGAAATAATCGACAGGATCAAGACCGGGCGGTATGGATTCTATCTCCAGCGAATAGGGATATTGGCGCAAAAACTGTTCAAGCGCCCGTGCCTGATCATATGGATTAGCCAAATCACCCGCCACCTCTTGCGCCAAATCGCGCACACGCTGGGGCAACCTGTCCGGTAATTGCGTATAGCGATTAAGAATGACGGCCGGCACATCGGCTGTCTTTGTTTGGCGCAAATCATCAGGCGCGGCCACACTCACCTGGGTGGTGACGCGGTAGTCGTTTTCCGAGCCTTGCGCCCGTACATAATCATCCAGACCGCGCCAGAGCAGAGTAACATCCTGGTTAAACTGCACAGGTTGCCCCAGTGAGTAGCGTACCAGACGGTCATCACGAAGCCAGTTGATGTCTTGTACCAACTGAACGGTATCTGCGACCTCTGGCAAGGGAACCGTCTCATACGCGGGCAGTGGTTCTTCACGTTCTTCTGAGAGCGTCCAGCCGCGCCCGGTATAGATTTCATAACTGAGACCGCGCCAATGGTTGCGTTGGCTTAATCCCGGTGGGGCGAGATCGCCATTTTCGTCGGTGACAAAGGCCGTCATCATGATGATTTCGCTCAGGTCGGGTGGTTCTTCGCCAAGCAAGTATGAACGGGGCATGACGCCATAGCCGCCCAGACTGCCAGGGGGACGAGGACGGGGTTTGTTGACACCACCAAAGGCATCGTCTATTGATTCTTCTGCGCCTTTTACCCAGGGATGAGACATAAAAGCGTCTACGGCTTTGGTGAGACTGAAGGCGGGTAAGGCCATCGCCGCTGCCACTAATACCATGGCGATCATGCCGACGTAGATCAACATTTCGATGCGAATTTCATCTGAAAAATCGATACTGCGCTCTCGCCATGTTTGTTCAAGTGTGTTGAGATTGATGGTGGCCGAGAGTACGACTGCCAATCCGACAAAAGCGGTGAGGTACCACAGCGGTGAAAGCCCCAGAAAGCCGTTTAGCGCCAGGGCGATGCCCATGACAGACAGCCCGAGCAGTGGTTTTCTTTGGCGGATGGTTGTCCACACAGCAAAGGCGGCTAAGAGCCAGGAGACCATGCCCAGGCCAACGGCAAATATGATGGTTTCCTGACTGCGATGGCCTCTGGAGACGGCGACGAGCCAACTGCCGCTTCTGTCCAGGAAAACGGCGGTGTTTTGCAGCCAGTAGGTGCGTAACGGCCAGAAGCCTTGCTGCCAGATGAGGCGCGGGGGCAGCAGGTGGGCAAGGCGAATGAGGGTGATGAGCAGCCCGTAGAGGAAGATAAGTATCCAGGCCAGGCGGGTGCTTTTGGCTTTTTTTGCCAGAATGTAGGAGAGGATGAGGCCGAGAACGGCCGTTATCCACACCACCCCCGCTTCTGGCACCCATTTGACCTCCAGAATAGCACCGACCATCAAAAAAATGGTGGAGACGAGCAAGGCTAATGACAGCCAGCCTTCGCGGGGTCTGAAACGGTCAACCGCCCACATAAACGCATCAGGCATCATTAGCGCACGGCATCCTCTAGCGGGTTATGGACGGTGATCACGCGCCCCATAGGCGTCACCTGGAATTCCCAATGTCCGCGCTGTTTGTGTTCTGCCAGCGGCACGCCAACCTCGCCCTGGTGGATGATTTGGGCGGCGAAACCGAGGTGCTGGATCGCATCCCGCAAGCCGACTGTGTTGCCGGCGCCGCCAAAGCTGGGGCGGTCTAGCAAAACCAGGTGGGCTTGCACCCCTTGTTTTGCCATGTGGAGCAGGCTGGGCAGCCAATCGCCGGAAGCGCTGGGGGTGATGATAACGGCCGTGCTGCCCGGTCTGGCGACATGGGCTACATCGCGTAAGGCCAGGGATAAGGGTACATCGCCATCGGCGTTGACCAGCGCCAATACCCGCAAAATCTGCCACATATGCCCCTCGCCTACACCGGGATGAATGACATCCGGGTGCTGGCTGTAGGTGGCGATGCCCGTTTCCCGCACATGGCGGATGGCCTGGGCGGCCATCGACGCGGCCAGTAAGACGGCGTGTTCTTCGGTGCCGTCTGCCCCTTCGCCTAGCTGTACGGATTTTTCCATGTCGAGGACAATCCAGAAATCGCCAGCAGCGTCTAAATCAAATTCGCGCACGACCAGTTTGTCTTGATGGGCGCTTTTGCGCCAATGAATCCAGCGATAGGGATCGCCGGGATGGTAATCACGCACGGAGGAGGCATTGATGGTGGCCTGGATGGCGCGCTGCCGGGCGCGGGCGCGGCCACCAGTTTGACCGGGGGGCAGGGGGATGGGTAGTTTGCCGTGAACGGGGGGGTGGATGATGATTTCGGTGGTGTCACTGTAGCGTCGCGTGGCGATGAAGATGCCGAATGGGTCGCCGCAGCGTACCGTCCAGGGGCCGATGAGGTATTGGCCGCGCCGCAAGCAGATGGCAGAGCGCCGCCATTTGGCATCGGTTTGGCCGCTGACGCTTTGGACGATGGAGGCGTCGTAACCGGGTACGGTAGATTCGTCGTTGATTTCGACCCAGAGGGCGGGGATGTAGCCGCGATTTTCCAGTTCAAAGGCTTCGCTCAAGCGGTCGCCAATGGAGACCCAGCCAAAGCGTAGGCTGCGGCTGACGTAGAGGTTTTTGGCGAGGGCGTATGTCCAGAAGAAGGCGATGATGAAGAGACCGCCGATGCCCACCAACATGGTATTCCACACCCGATCTGGCAGGAAAACGGCCGTTATTACCAAAATTCCCAATAATATCAGGGGCAGACGCAGCTGTATGTGAATCTGCATCGTGGCAGGTGTTTTTGTTTTCCACCGGGAACGTAATGCTCCTAGACCCATGTCTCAAATTTTGCCACAAACTGTTCTCTTTGTCCTCTAAATTTGCCAGGCAACTTGGTGATCGGTTAAGATGCCCTCATTGCAAAAACAAACGACCCAGCAGGTTTGTCGTGTGGGCTTTAGTCCTCGGCTAGGGTAAGCCAGAAGATTAAGTGGTTGGTTACCCGATTTAGTTTTTAGGGTCTTCACCAAATAGTGTGCTAAATACTGTTTAAGCATCGGCATGACACAATTGCTGGTTTATTTTCTTAGGTTTCATTGCGCACTAATGGAAGTTCATAAAATAAATCGGTAATCCACAGATTACGCAGATTTCGCAGATTTTTGCCTCGCGCTT
>JACSSI010001087.1 GCA_014879345.1 Anaerolineae bacterium
AGCAGCGATGACGATTTGGTCAACCGCCGCGCCGCGCTGGAAGACGGCACGGCCGAGGTGGCCTACACCTTTGCCTTGGAAGACAGCACCTATCGCGTCATCCGGCGCAAACGGGCGCGCAAGGCGACGAAGCTGGAGCTGCAAATTCTGACCGGCGGCGATGTGGCCGACGGCAAGTGGAAGGCGCTCAGCGAGACCAAAGTGCGCGAGACGGAAGAAGCCATCGTCACCCTGTTGCACATGAACTACGATACCTTTATCAACGCCAGCTTCTTGCTCCAGGGCAAGGCCGACGAGTTCACCACCAAGACCCCCGGCAAGCGCAAAGAAATTTTGGCCGACTTACTGGGCGTGAGCCAGTGGGATCAGTATCGTGATTTGGCGGCCGAAAAGCGGAAAGCGGCAGAAACGGCCGTTCTCCTTCTCGATGCCCAGATGGGAGATATTGCCGCCGAGTTGGAAGAAGAGGAACCGCGCAAGCTCGCCCTGGCCACCGCCGAAGAAGTGCGCACGGCTATCGCAGCGCGATTGGCCGACAAAGAGAAATTATTGGCGCAATTACGACTGGTGGAAACGGCCGTTCAGCAGCAGCAGGCCACAATCAAGAATTTAGAAAGCAACCTCGCCCGCGCCCAAACCAGTCTCACGAATTTACAGAAAACGCAGGCACAACGCTTGCAAGAGCAAGCCAGTTATCAGGCCGTTTTGGCCGAGTCTGCCGCCATCGCCGCCGCGTTTGCTGCTTACGAAGAAGCCGAAGCGGCACTGCGCGACTGGCAGGCTAAAGCCGACACGTTCAACGCCTTCCAGCGCGAAAAACACGCCCACGATCTGACCATCACCCAGGAGCGCAGCCGCCTGACAGCCCGTCAGCAGGAGCTAACGGCGCAGCAAGCCAAACGGGATGCGGCGCAGACGGAACGGGTCGGCGTGGCGCAGCAGTTGGCCGAGGCACAGGCGCAGCAGGCGGCCAGTCAGGCAGAATTGGCGGCACTGAGCCAACAGGTGGCCGACTGGCACGAAGCCCGCAGTGCGTTGCAGGCGTTGGAAGCGGAACGGCAAGGTCTGCTGAAGGAGCAGGCGCGATGGCAGGCAGAGGCGGCAAAAATCGAGAAACTGGTGGCGGAACAAACGGCCGTTACCAGCAATCACCACGACGCCGAAAAAGCGGTAGCCCAACTCAGCGCCGAGCTAGGCGCCGTCGAGACGCAAAGTGCGCGCTTTGCCAGCGCCAAAGCGGAACTCGACACGCTCAACGCCGAGCAGCCTCGTCTGCGGGAACAGATGGACAAATTGCGCGAGCGCATCGACCGTCTGCAAGCCGAAACGGGCGGCGACTGTCCCCTGTGCGGACAAGAATTGAGCGAAAGCCATCGCCACGCCGTCCTGGAAGAGCTTCAGGCGGATGGCACGGAGGCGGGCGACCGTTTCCGCGCCAACCAAAAGCGCGTGGCAGCGCTAACGGCGGAGGTCGCCGACCTGGAGAAGCAGCTCAAGCAGAAACCGCGCCTGGAAAAAGAGCAGCAAACCCAGCGTGACCGTCTCGCACGCGCCGAAGCGCGTCTGGAGGAGATTAGTCAGGCATTGGCTGACTGGGAGCAGGGTGGCAAAGTCGAGCTGGCAAAAATCGAGGCACAGGTGGGGCAAACGGCCGTTCTCGATGCCCACAAGCAAAAAGTAGCTGAACTTAGCAACGCCGCCCAACAAAAAGAGACGTTGGAGAAAGCCCAGCAAGCCCAACAGCGCACCATCGCTAACGCCGAAGCACGTCTGGCAGAAATTGATAAGCTGTTGGCAGACTGGTCAGAGCGGGGTCAACCGGAATTGGCGGCAGTGGTGGCTCATTTGCAGGCCAACGATTACGCCGCCGA
>JACSSI010001088.1 GCA_014879345.1 Anaerolineae bacterium
CTTCTGCCGGTGGCACTTTAAACAAACGGAGCAGCAAACGACCAATCCCATTCAAAATCCGCACCAGGATGGACAGGACGGTTTGAGCAAATTGCATGGGACGGGTCAACGCCAATACCACAGTCGGGGCATCCGCAAGCGCGAGCGACTTCGGTACCATTTCACCCAAAACGACGTGCAAATAAGTTAATACACTCAACGCCACCACATAACCAATGGATCTAACCAGAGCGGGGCTTGGCTCAAACCATAACTTTGAAATGAACGGCTCCAAAAAATGAGCGATTTGCGGTTCGCCATACATGGCTAATCCCAGTGAAGCAATGGTAATGCCTAACTGGGCGGTGGCAATGTATTGATCCTGTTTACGGCGGGAGTTGAGAGTATCCAAGACTTTTCTACGCTTGCCTCCTTTATCCACGCCCTCCATCTCTTCCAACTGAGTCGGGCGCACGCCTATGATGCCAAATTCAGCAGCAACAAAGAAACCGTTTAGCGCCACTAATAACAAAATAATGACCACATCCAGGAGCAGCGCACCCCAATTGCTTTCACCCTCAGCAGCAGCCGAGGAAATCAGAAAAGCGGCACTCATGCCTGGAACCATTAAGCTTAAGAGGAATAATTTAGTCATGATCGACCACCTCCCACTCGCTGAATGGTGCCACATCTTCTGTAGGCGGCAGTTGCAGTGAAACTTCGGACACCCCTAAATCTTCCATTGCTTCCACGCGGATTTGCGTATCACCGATGACGACTTCATCTCCCACATTCGGCGACCGACCTAACTCGCTAAATACCAAACCGCTGAGGGTATCTGCTCCTTCGTTAGGCAGATTTAATTCCAAATATTCGTTGACATCTGATATCAATAAATCTCCACGCAAATAAACTCGTCCCTCCCGGTCACGGGCGATCAATGCCATTTCATCATCAAATTCATCTTGCAGCTCACCGAAGATTTCTTCAATGAGGTCTTCAAAGGTGATCATACCGGCCGTACCGCCGTATTCATCAAAGACAATAGCCAGGTAGTTGCCGCCAACGTTCAATCTCTCCCACACATCTAGCACGGGCATAGTTTCAGGCACGTAAATCACATCTCGGACAGCGGAATCCATATCAGAACGGCCGTTTACATGCCGCCTAAACAAATCCTTCACATGCACAAAACCAAGTACATCATCAATCGACTCCCCAATCAGCGGAATACGTGAATAACCAGCATCAATTGCCAAATTAATGACAGTTTCCATCGAATCATTTTTATTCGCTGAAATAAGCCGGGTACGATGCACCATTACCTGCCTTGCCGTGAGATCACGTAAGCGGAACGCATTGCGCAGCATCTGCCGTTCTTCATCATCCAGCAAGCCGCTTTCATAACTTTCAGCAACCAGCAACTCAATTTCCTCTGGTGAATGAATCTGCATCCCTTCATGTGGCTTCTTACCGATCAGACGCAGCACCAAAATGCCACTGCCATTAAACAACCAAATCAGCGGTGTAAATAAAAACAACGAAATACGCATCGGTATCACAAGTGCTAGCGCCACATTCTCTGGATACTGAATCGCCACTGATTTAGGAAACAGCTCTCCCATAATCACTTGCAAAACCGTGATAACAATCAATACAATTATCGTCGAAATAGATTGAGCGGCTGCCTCACCTATACCCAGATAGGCCAACGGCTCCACCAAATAATCTGCAATCACATTTTGCCCAAAAGCACCTAAAACTAGCGATGATACTGTGATACCAATCTGACAAGCAGCGACATAATTATCCAGCAATACTGGATTTTCCATGATAGGCAGCAGCAGCACCGCCATCTTGTTCCCACCAGCAGCCATCTGGCTAACCCGGG
>JACSSI010001089.1 GCA_014879345.1 Anaerolineae bacterium
CAGGCTGGCGGCTCTGGACGCCAACGCTGCGGAGGCTGAACAAGCGCTGGCATTATACACGGCCGTTATCGCCAATGGCAGCCAGATTGAAACCTATGGTGTGCCGGTTGACATCTATGCCAGTTATGGTGCAGCTACTACCCGTCGTTTATTGGGCGAAATCAGCTACGAACAAGGTGATCCGGCGCAGGCAGAACAACTGATAGACGAGGCGGTGGCTCTGCTTACTGCCATCATTCCTCCTTTAACCGAAATAGATGATTTCCGTCTGCACGCCCAGATGTATCAGGCATTGGGAACGGCGTATGAATGGCAGCGGTATCTGCGCGACCAACGTGGAGATACCGCCGGTCGGGATGAAGCCACTCAAAACGCCCGGGATGCCTATAACCAATGCATTGCTGTCGGGGAGATATTCCCGTTCGACACGGATGTCGTGGGTGACATCGTGGAAAATCAATGCCGTCCCCGCCTGGAACAGTTATCAAATCCCTGATGTTTACGCTAAAAACGTGACTACTCAGCCTGTCGAGAAAGACTTGTCAGGTTTGGCCTGGCTAGATGATACTCTCTCGGGTAAACCTGACAGGTCTACCCGAGTAGTTACCTAAAAACGGTAAATTAACGATACCCGCCTATGCTGACTTGCAGGCGTTTATTATGAAACGGTTTGCAGTCAGCCCTTTAACCTCAATCTGTGTTTAAGGATTTTATGGTTTTCTTTATGGAGGTGTTTATATGTTTACCAAGTTTGCATTTACCGGTATTTGTTTGGCCGCGCTGTTGTTGACAGCGTGTGGTGGCGGCTCTACCCCACCATCAGAGGTTGTGCAGGCAGTCACGGTCGATGTGGAAGCGTCGGTAACGGCCGCGGTGATGACGGCGTTGGCAGAAACCAATGCAGTCGCAGACACGCCTGTTCCGCCATCGTCTACCGTGGCCGAGGAGGCAGCACCTGATCCGACGGAGGCTTCCTCTGAAGAAGCATCGGCCACAGCAGCGCCTACTGCGGCAGTGTCAGCAGGAGATGTGGTGGTAGTGGAAACGGCCGTTATCGAGCCACCTCTTACCTGTTTCACCCTGCAAGGGGTCAACATTCGCTACGGTCCCGGTGTGAGCTACGAACCAGCCTTGCGTTTGCTGCCAGCCACGGAAACCCTCATACCACTGGCATTCAGCGCGGTGGGTTATCCCAGTGGTCAATGGGTGCAGGTTCAGGTGGCAGTAACCGGTGAAGTGGGCTGGGTCAGCGCGAGTCCGCAGTTTATGACATGCAATTTTGTGGTCAACACGCTGCCGCCAGCCGCCAGCATCCCGGCCACGCCTGCACCTGTTTCTGTGCCCGCCGCACCGCCGGTCGTGAACAACCAGGGATCAGGTTCCGTGAACCGACCTATGAATGTGGAGGAAAAGGTGACAGGCGGTGAAGTGGATTTTGATCCGCTGATGGACTTCAACTACCAGTTCAACGACGGCTTCCTGCTGCGACTGGACATCAAGAACAACCATGATCTGGCAGACGCCGACGTGAACGGCCGGGGCATTAGCAAGGTGTCGTTTGAAGTGTTCAGCGATGCCACAGGTCAATCGGTCTACAAGCACGAGGAAGGGACAGCGGGGTACTGCATTTTTCGCGGTGGTGAACCTGACTGCCGTCCCTGGCCGCAAAATGCAAACGGCCGTTACACCTGGGGCGAAGGCGGCCCTGAAGTAGAACCGGGCACGTATAGTGTCAATGTATTTATCACCCCGAAAAATCCTGAGTTTGAAGGTCAAAGCTGGTTTTGGGGTTCAACTTTTGCGGTGTCACCTTAACGGCTGCCTGACAATAAATTTATTGAGAAGTTCCCCCTGAGCGGGGCGCACCA
>JACSSI010001090.1 GCA_014879345.1 Anaerolineae bacterium
CGCTGCCCGGCGCACCGGCTCGTCCCGCTTTTGCCACCGGCTCGCTCACCCTCAACATCCCGCCCTACAGCCGCGAGTTGAGCATTGAACTTCAACCACAAGCTGAAAAACTGGAACCTGGAGAGGAAACGGCCGTTTCCCTCACAGTCCGCAGCGCCAACGGCGAACCCGTCTCTGATGCCGAAGTCGCCCTCTTTGTCGTCGATGAAGCCATTCTGGCGCTCACCAACTACCAGCTGCGCAACCCGCTCGACACCTTCTATCAACCCATCTGGGGCTGGCTCGACAGCCGCTACGGCCGCAGCAGCATCATCCTCGTCAACCCGGAATCCCTGGCCGGAGAGGTAGCCGACAAAGCCGCAGAAGCCGAGCGTGGTTTTCTTGAGGGAGTCTTTGAACCCGTAACCAACGGCCTCTCCGCTGAGGGAGCAGCAGAAGCACCCGCCGTCATGGAGGAGGCCGCAATGGATATGGCTGCCGCACCTATGGCCACAGCACCAGCTCCCGGCACCGCCAACGCCACAGGCGAGGTCAGCACAACACCCATCGACGTGCGCACTAACTTTAATCCGCTGGCCGTCTTTGCCCCGGCCGTGCGCACCGATGCCCAGGGCCGCGCCGACGTCACCTTCAAACTGCCCGACAACCTGACCCGCTACCGCATCATGGCCGTCGCCGTCGCCGGTGACAATGAATTTGGCAGCGGCGAAAAGAACCTGACGGCGCGACTGCCGCTGATGGTACGTCCCGCTGCCCCCCGCTTCCTCAATTTTGGCGACCAGTTTGAACTGCCCATCGTGGTGCAAAACCAGACCGACGAGCCACTCACCGTAGACGTGGCGCTGGAAACCACCAACCTCATCCTCACCGAAGGCGCCGGTCGGCAAATAACGGTTCCCGCCAACGACCGCGTGGAAGTGCGCTTCCCCGCCGCCACCGACAAACCCGGCACAGCCCGCTTCCAGGTAGCCGTCACTTCCGGCGACTACGCCGACGCCGCCACCATAGACCTGCCCGTCTTCACCCCCGCCACCACCGAAGCCTTTGCCACCTACGGCCAGGTTGATGAGGGGGCGGTGGCGCAGCCCTTTGTCATGCCGGATGGCGTTATACCCAGCTTTGGCGGACTGGAAATCAACACCTCGGCTACGGCGCTGCAAGCCCTCACAGACGCCGTTTTCCACCTGACCACGTCCCGCTACGACTCGTCGGAAGAGCTGGCCTCGCGCATTTTGGCAGTGGCCTCCCTCAACGAGGTGCTAACTGCCTTCCAGGCCGACGGCATGTTGACCCCCGCTGAAATGAAAGCCGTCATGCTGCGCGACATTGAAACGCTCAAAGGCATGCAAAATTATGATGGCGGTTTCCCCTATTGGCAGCGCGGCCGGGATTCCATTCCCTTCAACTCCATCCATGTAGCCCACGCCCTGGAAATCGCCCAGCAGAAAGGCTACCCCGTGCCGCAAGATACCGTCGCCAGCGTGCAAGCCTACCTGCGCGACATCGAAAGCTACTACCCCAGTTGGTATAGCGAGCAAGCCCGCTGGGGTCTCAGCGCCTACGCGCTCTACGTGCGCCATCTGGCGGGTGATAACGACGCCGCCAAAGCGAAAAACGTGATCAATGAAGCGGGTGGCATAGAGAACTTACAGCTTGAAGCGTTGGGCTGGCTGTGGCCGGTGCTGGCAACCGACCCTGCCTACGCTGGCGATGTGGACGCCATCCAGCTTCACGTCAACAACCGCGCTGTGGAAACGGCCGGCGCCGCCAATTTCACCACCAGCTACGGCGACGACGACTACGTGATGCTGCATTCAGACCGGCGCACCGATGGCGTGCTGCTCAACACGCTCATCAACGAAGACCC
>JACSSI010001091.1 GCA_014879345.1 Anaerolineae bacterium
AAGATAACGGCCGTTCTCGATTGGGCTAATGCGGTTTATGGTGATTTTCTGTATGACGTGGCGTGGTTAGATATGTGGGCAGGTTCTTTCTCGTTTGGGCTGGATATAAACGGCCGTTTCCGCCACTATTACCAATCCCAAAACCGCCACATCCCCCACTACGATGAACGCTTCCGCTGCTGTCAATGCTACATTGCTCTGGACAGTTTTCGCTTTTACGCCAAAATCGGGAACGAAGATATGTATCAATGGATGCGGAAACGTATCTTGGGAATTTTAGAATGAGAATTTATTACAAAAAAACAAAGGCACCGAGAAACAAAGAAAACCCTTTTTCTTCTTTGTCCCTTTGTTTCTTTGTGCCTTTGTCATAATTTTTTGAGGTAAGCATATGAATCGTACAGCAACAATCCAACGCACCACCGGCGAGACCGACATCACCATCACCATTGATTTGGATGGCACCGGGCAGCACGACATCAGCACCGGGGTTGGTTTTCTGGATCACATGTTAACGGCCGTTGCCGTTCATGGCCTATTTGATTTGCAAGTGCAAGCACGAGGCGACCTGCACATCGACAGCCACCACACCATCGAAGACGTGGGCATTGTGCTGGGGCAGGCCATCAACGAAGCGGTTGGCGACCGCAAAGGCATCAACCGCGTCGGTCACGCTTATGTGCCAATGGATGAAGCGCTGGGTTTTGTCGCCCTCGATTTCAGCGGCCGCCCCTACACCGTCTTCCAAGCAGAATGGGCCACACCCGCCATCGGCCAATTCCCCACCGATTTGGTGCAGCATTTCTTCGAGTCAGTCGCCGTCCACGCCCGTCTGACGCTCAACGCCAAAGTCGAAGGCCGCAACGACCACCACAAAGCGGAAGCGTTGTTTAAAGCGTTGACACGAGCCTTGAGAACGGCCGTTGCTATCGACCCACGCCGTACCAATGTAGCGAGTACAAAAGGAACCGTTACTGCTTAAAAACTCATTACAAAGGCACAAAGATACAGAGAAACAAAGAAAAGCATTTCCTTTGACCCTTTGTTTCTTTGTCTCTTTGTAATAAAAAAATCAAGGAAAACAACCATGATTACAATGATCGACTACGGCGCGAGCAACATTCGCTCGGCGCAAAAAGCATTTGAATATATCGGCGCAGAGGTCGAACTGACCGAAGACCCGGAAGTCGTGCGCAGAGCGACCAAACTGGTGCTGCCCGGCGTCGGCGCGTTTGGCTCCGGGATGGCTGGCTTGCACCAACGCAACCTGCCCGAAGCCATCCAGGAAACCGTTGCCACAGGCATACCCTTCCTCGGCATCTGCGTCGGCATGCAGCTTATGTTCGACGAAAGTAACGAAATGGGCATCCACCAAGGCTTAGGCTTGATGGCGGGGAAGGTGAAAAGATTCCCTCAAAAATTGTCAATGGTTAACCCTTCGACAAGCTCAGGGCAAGTGGGTCAATTGTCAATTGTCAATGAAGGTGACGAAACCCAATCTCCAATCTCCAATCTCCAATCTCTAAAAATCCCCCACATGGGCTGGAACCAACTGGAACCCGCCTGGGAAAGCCCGCTGCTGGCTGGCGTAAACACAGGCGACTACACCTACTTTGTCCACTCTTACTACTGCGACCCGGATGACGCAACGGCCGTTCTCGCCTGGACAGATTACGGTTTCCCCTTTGCCTCCGTCGTGCAAAAAGATAATGTGTATGGCTTGCAATTTCATCCTGAAAAAAGTCAGACGATTGGGCTGCAAATCTTGAAAAATTTCGTCAATATTTAACCGCCAAAAACGCCAAGAACGCGAAGAAAAAACTTTGCGCCCTTTGCGCTCTTTGCGGTAGAAAGAGGAATACATAT
>JACSSI010001092.1 GCA_014879345.1 Anaerolineae bacterium
GCTTCTCGAATGACGCTGGATGTCGATAGTCCCTGCTGTTGGGCAATTTGTTTCAGGTCGTACAAGAGTTCTTCTTCAATCATAATGGTTGTGCGTTTCATGAGAGTACCTCTTTTTTATGAGTTATGGTTATGATAGCATAACTTTTTCAGCATCTCAATGACTTGCATCCTTTCAGGCGTGTGATACCTTCACGGCCTATGAGCGAAGCAGAACTACCTTTCACACGATACAAAGAGATTATTGATAATTGGGATGCGTTCCAGGAGGCGATAAAACGGCCGTTACCCACCACCATCTGGGTCAATCCCTTACGCACCACACCAGAACAACTACAAGTCATTTTGGGCGTGCTGCTGGAACCTATTCCCTGGCTGCCCAACGCCTTCCGTCTGCCCGATGACTTTGCTGCTGGGCAACACTGGTCATACCTTGCTGGCCTGTATCATATCCAGGAAGAAGTTTCTATGATTCCCGTCTATTTTCTCGACATCCAGCCGGGAGAACGGGTACTTGATCTGTGTGCAGCACCTGGCAACAAAACAGCCCAAATTGGAATGGCACTTAATAAGGGCGGAACCGTTATTGCCAACGACCGCAGCACTGGACGAATGCGAGCCGCCAGCCATGCCCTCAACCGTCTTGGCCTAACCAACGTCACCACCACCACCACCGATGCCGCCAATTACCCCAAAGCATCCGGATTCTTTGACAAAATTTTGGCCGACGTGCCGTGTAGTTGCGAAGGTACCTGCCGGAAAGACCGCAGCGTCACCTGGCGTGTCTCGACTAAAGATTCAGCCAAACTGGTTGGCAGCCAGTTGGGTATCTTGCGTAAAGCAGTACAGCGCTGTCGCCCCGGCGGGCGAATCGTTTACGCTACCTGTACCTTTGCCCCGGAAGAAAATGAATGCATCGTTGATGCTGTGTTACAAGAATATGGTGAGTTTGTACGGCTGCTGCCTGCTGCTATTCCAGGCTTCAACACCTCTTCTGGCCTCACAGAATGGGAAGGACAAGCCCTCCACCCAGACCTGTGCCATGCCATTCGCGTTTGGCCGCACCAAAATGATACGGGCGGATTTTTTGTAGCCGTTCTGGAAAAGTCGGAAGAACCACGTGTTCAAACTGAGAACGTTCCAATCGACAATCCTCAATCGTTAATCGTCAATGAAGAACGGGAGCCATGGCTTGCCCTTCTCTTCGACCAATTTGGTATTGAGCCAACTCGTTTTGACGATTTTATTATCTTCCGTGAGGGACGTAAGGGTGTTTATATTACCAACCGAGACCAGCAGCCGCCGCAGAAACCAAAGCCAGATTCAGTGGGCATGTTGTTCATGCACACGGATGGCAAATATCCCAAGCTAACGACATCCGCCGCCCTCCAATTTGGAAAGTTTGCTTCTAAGAATGTGGTTGATTTGGTGCCGGAACAAGTGGCGGCCTTTATGGGACGTGAGGATTTTGAGGTTGATGGGGCGCAGGTTCAACATGTATCTGGTACGGGGTATGTTATTTTGCGTTATCAAGAGATTGTGGTGGGGATGGGTGTCTACCGCGAGCATCTCAGTTTAGTCGAAGGTTTGTTCCCAAAAGGCTGGGCGCGGAAGAGTGTATTGCTTTAAGGGGCATGTTTGGGACACTGATACAGAATGAACACGGATAAACCCATCATCTATGTTTCTGCCGTATCGGTGTCCTATTTGTAGATTGAAAATTATTTACTACTCATAGGAGGAGCATGATGCTTACAAAAAGCCAGGCAAAAGCGGCACAGGATCGTGCAGCGCGAATGTTGGATGAGGTCGGTATTGCGTTGACCCCTGAAGAACGCGAGAATATTGAAATTGCGGAATTTGG
>JACSSI010001093.1 GCA_014879345.1 Anaerolineae bacterium
ACATACCCTTCCGGTGTATGCGGAGCCGGGCTGTTTTCTCGCTTTGTTTTTAATGTTTCTTTTTCTTTGGCATCCAATGCGGCAATATGCTGCTGATATTCTTCACTTTCTGCGACCTTGCCGGTGAATTTACCACCCAGACGCATGAGAATAGTGATGATTAACCCCACAACGACCACGTTGCCTACGACAATCATCGCCAATGCGGCAAAACCCACAAAGCCTTGAAAAACCATTTCATTGATATTGAGCATAGAAGCAAGCGGCGCGGGAAGGTTGATAACAATAGGCGCGGGGCTGGTTGCTGGCCGTGTTGCACCACCAAACAAATTACCAAAACCACCAAAATTGAGGGATTGTGCTACTAAAGGCCAGATAACAGCCACAACGGCCGTTCCCAGCAAAAGTATGATGATTATAAGTCCGTTTCCTAACGACTTTAAGCGTTCCAAAATACCTTCTCCTCTTCAACTATGGCTCACTCTCAATGGGGTACTTATGCCTCTACCTCACAGTCTTTGTGGGTAAAATCACAATCAATTGTGCATTGTAGCACAAGCAATTATTCCCATCAATTCGCGGTTATTATAATGATGCGACATTTTCTCATGTGCAGCTAAGGATAATTGCAAGAAATTTTACAGGGAAGTCGAGTGAATTCCAAATGGCACACAAAATCAGGCACGTTTCAAGTTAACGAGACAGGAGATTACGGGAAAATATTGAACGGCGTTTGGCTGGCTGTGGACTGGCTGTTTCAAACTCATCACGCAAGGAAAGAAGCGTGCGATGGTACAACGACTTAATCGCACCTTCACTGCGCCCCATGACATCCCCAATTTCAGAATTGGGCAATCTTTCCACAAATTTCAGGATCAGCAATTCCTGACGATCCGCAGGCAAGCGCCGGATAGCTTGCAACAATACATCTTTATCTTCAATAATCTGCGTGGCAAATTCAGGGTCTTCTTCACCCACATGCCACTGAGCAATATCATCCAGCGCAATAATGCGGCGACGGCTCCGGTCACGGTGAAAATTTGCTACTAAATTATGGGCTATACGATACAGCCAGGCTGAGAAGGGAAGCCCTTTATCCTCATATCGACCGATGTGATTCATCGCCCGTTCAAAGATACGTGCCGTCAAATCTTCAGCGTCATCTGAATTGCCAGTGCGATAATATACATAGTTGTAGATGCGTGTATAGTACCGCTCGTAAAGCAGTCCAAATGCGTCACCATCCGTTTTGGCACGCTCAATTAGTTCAGATTCTTCTGGGTCAATACTCAATGTATTATGCCTTGTCGCGTCTGACACAAGGTCAGTCAATGAATTTCTCGTGCAGTATAGATAAAAGTGGCAAAGTTGCAAGGTTGCAGCGTCGTAAAGCTGCCTTGTCGCGTTGCCACGCTGTAACTTTGCCACTTGCCCCTCAAATCTTAACGTTCTACATATACGCTAGTTTACTGCTTGACGGCCGTTTTCGCCTCAGCTATCCTCCCCGCCTATGGTAAAAAATCTCAACCTAGTTGTATTACTCCTCCTGATTACCCTGTTGGTGGGTGTGGTTCTGACCTCATGCGCCAACGAACCAGTGGCGCTAGAAGCACAGGAAACGAATCCCAGCCCTATTGCGGCTGAAGCCCTGGCTGAGGCGACGATATTGCCAGCACCAAGCCCTACACTCGCGGCTCCGGTCATTTCCGTCACCACAGCAGAAACGGCCGTTCCTGCCCCAACTGTTGAAAACATAGAGATAGTAGAAGAAACGGCCGTTCCGCCCACAAAAGCCCCCATTATTCACCCAGAAGTGCCTCTTCCCACACCATCCGGCACCTATAGTTGGACACTGCACGTA
>JACSSI010001094.1 GCA_014879345.1 Anaerolineae bacterium
GCCACAACAGTATCAGCTTTGTTGATGATATGTTGAAATCCTTGCCACCAATCAAACTGGGGATCTGGTGTTTGGTGTTCTTCATAAACGGTAGGCACACCATGCACATATGCCCAATCAATCACAAACAATAGATTCGTGGTATAGCCTTGGATATGAAGAATATCTGGTCGCCAACGCATCTGCCACCACTTCAGCAGCAACCGCGCCAACGGTTCACGACGGTCTGGCCCAATAACATGATCCATCAACTTGCCCTGCACCCAATTTCGGGCGCTGGTAACAGAGTCTCGCCATGAACGACGCTGCACCAAAGATGCCCCACCGCCCAACAAATAAATAAATGGCATCAGCAACCACATGGTTTGCGCCAATATTTTTTCTTTTGTATCCCAATCTGAAGCAGTTAATGAAAGCCATTTAGGCGGTTGAATCACAGGAATTCCATTTTTCTGCAATCTGAGCAAGTATTGATTATCTGGAGATGCCCAGGCTGTTGAAAGTACACTAACTTCTTGTCCAGTCTCCTTTTTCAGCCCCACAGCAAGAGTGGCTGCATATTCTTCTAAGCCCCCAAATTCCTGGAAATCATAAAAGATCGCACAGATTCTCATTATTTACTTCTCACTCTTGGGTAATAACACAATATTGCTATGGGGTATCAATCGCTTAATCCTAAAAAAAGCAACACATTTCTATCTGGATTCTTGTATCTCAAACATCTTAATTGCTTCTATTACCTTCTCTTGATCACATTCAGTTAAATCATTGTAAAAAGGTAATCTCAACAATCTATCGCTCAAGTCCTCGGTAACTGGACAATCACCTTCCTGCCCCCCAAATCGCTTCCCCATATCTGATAAATGTAGCGGCAAATAATGAAAAACGCTAAGAATGCCTTTATCCAACAGATCCGCTATCAGAGCTTGGCGAGAATCCAGTGAAGGTAAAATTAAATAAAACATATGATAAGATTGATCACAATAGGAAGGGATATTCGGTAAACCTACATTATTTTCAAACGCCCAATCTTGAAGACTCTCATAATAAGTTTCCCATATTAATTGGCGTTTTTTCTGAATCTCCTCTCGGGATTCTAATTGTGCATATAGAAATGCAGCCAAAATATCCGAAGGTAAAAAACTAGAGCCAATATCTACCCAAGTATATTTATCAACCTGCCCCCTAAAAAAGCGGCTGCGATTCGTGCCTTTTTCCCGAATAATCTCTGCTCTTTCAATATATTTAGGATCATTAATGAGTAAACATCCACCCTCGCCGCAAATAAAATTCTTAGTCTCATGAAAGCTTTGAGTAGCAAAAGTTCCAAATGTGCCTAAATATCGATCCTTGTATTTTCCAAAGAGGCCATGCGCATTGTCTTCTACAACTGGTAGGCCATGTTTATCGGCTACCTCGATGATAGTATCCATTTCACATCCCACACCAGCATAATGAACAGGAACAATTGCACGAGTTCGTGGTGTAATAAGCTTTTCTAGCTGATTTTCATCCATATTCAATGTATCTGGTCGAATGTCAATGAAAACTGGTTTGGCTCCACGCAAAACAAAGGCATTTATTGTAGTGACAAACGTAAAAGACGGTACAATAACTTCATCGCCCGGTTTTATGTCAAGTAAAATCGCAGCCATTTCCAAAGCATGTGTACATGAAGTTGTTAATAATGCCTTCGGCACACCCAATGCTTGTTCAAGAAGAAGATGGCATTTCTTTGTAAATGCGGCATCACCTGCAGAATTTCCATTAAGAATAACTTGTGAAATATAGTAAAGCTCTTTCCCCACAATAGTGGGTCGGTTAAAAGGGATTGTGTAGGTAACCGTATTCATAGTTTTC
>JACSSI010001095.1 GCA_014879345.1 Anaerolineae bacterium
AACAGTGAACGACATCTGGCTGCCAGGTAAGTAGTTCATGGACAAGTTGGCGGGTGATGCCGGGGGTACCACCCTTGAGCGGCACGTAACGGAGGGTAACGCCATCTTCTTGCCAGGTTTGGTCAGCTTTGTCTGGCGTGTGCCAGGGTGGCATGAAGATTTGTACGGTATGGCCTTGGGCGGATAACGGCCGTGCCAGACCCAACGCCCGGCTGCGCATGGTTTTGTTAGGATGAAAGCCAAATGGCCCGACCATTGCGATTCGCATCATGAAAATTGGGTTCGCTTTTTTGAGGCTATTAGAGACCAGAGATTGCTCTCGTATTCATTTTCTAATTTCTATTACACCTGAAAACACATCCCGCTTACGATTGGGTAACGACCACACCATTTTTTAGCATTTCATTGATCAGTTCTGGCACACGCGGATGGTCTGCGTAATGGCCGCGATATTTTGGCGGCAGCATGGCGGCAATATGGCACATCAATTCGTCTGTTTGATCGTGAAGAAATGTTTCCCGTTCTTTACCACGCGGCATGGGGGGCAGGGTGTACGGTTCGCCAATACGGACGTGGACGATGAGTTTGCGAAAGTGGAGCAGCCGCTGCACGACTGCCCGATCTTCTGTTCCCCAAACAGCAATGGGGATGACCGCCGCATTTGTTTTGACTGCCAGATACGCCGTGCCTTCTTTTGCTTCTAGCAAGGCTTCTGTTTTACTGCGTGTGCCTTCCGGGGCAATTCCCAGAATTTGGCCTGATTTCATGCGTTTGATGACGGTTTTGAGCGTTTGGAAGTCGGCTTCATACCGGTTCAGCCAGAGGGCGTCCAGTTCGCCCATAACCCAGCGCCAAAACCAGATTTTTTGATATTTTTCCGCAATCATGATCACAAAATCTTCACGGTCTGAGAGGATGACGGCAAGCAGGGCATCCAGTCGCCCCAAATGATTTGAGGCAACAATGGCTGTGCCCGTTGCCGGTATGTTTTCCAAGCCTACGATGTCGATATAAGAGATGGCACGTAGAAGGGGCCGAACAATTGCTCGCGCGAGTCGAATGAATTCCATAAGTATTCCTAATACTGTAATAATTTCGAGTCTTGTCTATATAAAACTGTGATTTGACAGGCTCTTGCCGAGAATTATAGCCACTCACCCTATCCCACGCCATTTTGCTCGGTATACGGCCGTTTTCACCCAGCTAATACTTGACCATCAAAACTTGACCATATCGGCTATACTTAGACATATCAACTTACTTGTTTTTCTAGCGACAGAGAGGTGGTCATATATGGAAACTAAGAACGATTCTGAGTCTGGCAAGCATGAAGCAAATTGGGTGCCGGCGGCTAAAGTTCAGGGTGAAATTGCGGCAGAAGTGTTAGCCAGCAATTTACGCGCAGCCAGTATTCCGGTGCAAGTTATGCAAGAAAGCGTAGGCAGTGCTTTTGGTTTTACCGTTGGTCCGCTGGGTGCCGTGAGTGTCATGGTGCCAGAAGCCTATCTTGAGCAAGCGAAAGAGTTATTAGATTTAGAACCCGAGTTCTCTGGAGAAGAAGTTGAGTGTCCTTATTGTGGCGTTACGCTAGAGTTGGATGAAAAAGAATTGGAGCAAGGTTGGTTCGTCTGCCCAGAGTGTGACGAAGAGACAAAAATCGTTTTTGAAGAGTAACGATAATTAGTGACCTGACAGGTTTATGAGACATATTGTTGGTTAGTCATTTTTGCATAGCAACCTGTCTTTACAGACGAGAACGTTTATAAACCTATCAGATTTTGTCTTAGTGATTGTCTAAAAATTATGTGGCGCAGATTGGACCAATCTTAAAGATTGGTCCAATCTAAAAAACGGGAA
>JACSSI010001096.1 GCA_014879345.1 Anaerolineae bacterium
AAAAAGGAGCGTACCCGATGCTTCAATCAATTGAAGGCATGACAGACCAAAACGGAAAGCTAAAAATCCCAGGAAACATAAACCTCCCTAAATCGCGGCGAGTCATCATCACCATTCTAGAGGAAGAACCATCAGATGAAGCTTTCAATCTCGCTTTATTGAGTGAATCTGCTTTAGCAAAAGAGTGGGAGCGCCCAGAAGAGGATAAGGCATGGTCACACTTAGCCCAGCTTCCATCGTTATAATTCCATTCCCATTTTCTGATTTATCAGGTACAAAACTCCGTCCCGCCCTCGTTCTAGCAGAAACGGGTCATGATGATTGGCTCCTTTGCCAAATCACAAGCAATGCCTACATCGATTCAGACGCTATCCGCTTATCGGATACTTCTTTGAGTGCAGGCACATTGAACCAAACAAGTTTTGCACGTCCGATGAAGTTATTTACTGCCAATGCAGACTTGATTGTCAAACGTGTTGCCATCCTTAATGATGAAACATTCCATAAAATTTTGACCGTTATAATCGAGTTATTGCAAAGAAATCTTCCTCCTGCTGATGGATAACGGCCGTTTCCTTCCCCACCATCCGCAAAAAATATTCTCGACATCCCACTCCTAGCTGTATGGCTGAAATGGTAAACGGCCGTTTCTCATCCAATCAACCCCCTCAAATTCTGCTATACTCCATGCTATGTCAGCTAAAAAGGGAAATCCGATGGCAAAATATAAATGGATAATCTTTGGACTGTTATTCTTGGGATTGAGCGCATGTCGTTTTTCTGAAACCAAAGCGCCAACAGCATTGCCAGAAAACACATTGCTTGCTGCCACAATGAGTCCACCCCCTGTAGTTATTACAGCAACGATCATACCCGAGCCGTCGTCCACACCCATCGAGTCAGCAACATCCACAAATCAACCAGAACAAAAAGCCGAGATAACCCCACCGCCCACAAAAACCAGAACTTCCGGCCTCCAAAACATTGCATCAGGTGAAATATCCGTTCTATGGTGGTCACCCGATTCTAAAACACTTTTCTACAGTGTTCATCTTGAAGGGAATTTTGCCTACAAGTTGGAAAATGGTTCCATTCAAAAACTGGCTGTTGCTGAAGTTTTACAACAAACACCTACACCAGATATTTTGACCCAATTACCACCATACTATTTTTTAGGAGTATATGTATCTCCAAGTGGGAATCGGGCTATTTATGTCAACCAAGCTGATTCCCCGCCAATACCAACGATAGATCCAGCAATTGAAGGAGGGGAAAGTGGGTCAGATAGTCATCAGTTAGATTTATGGTTATGGGAAGATGATTCCTCAAGACTACTTGGCAATCCAGTGCAATGTCAGCTTGGCGAAAGTTTCTGGACACCTGATGAGCAAAAAGTAGTCTTACTGGAATACGGAATACCAATGGTTTTTTGCCCAATGGAAGCACAGGCTTGGTTATTTGATCTAGAAAACGATACTTACGCACCTCTATTCCCACCATCGGACTTCTTTAATCTTCGTGTCTTTGGTTTTTCACCAAATGGCAATCAATTATTGGTTGGGTTTTCTTCCTATGAAACAGGTGAAAACCTTCATTTCTTAGATGTTAACACTTTGAATTTAACACCAATAGACGCCCCCGTAGATCGTTTTATTCAATGGATAAACGAAGACAATATCCTAATAAAATATCGCGGCGATCTTTCTTCCGCACCATACCCAGTTGGTGTTCTTAACTTACAAACTTTGGAATTTACCGAAATATTACCTATGTTTAATGATAAATATGTAGAAAACGTATCCCTATCTTCTGATCAAAAATGGATAGCTTTCAGTACAGGCGGCGGGTATTTCTATC
>JACSSI010000090.1 GCA_014879345.1 Anaerolineae bacterium
AGATTATTACCCGGACGAAGTGAGTTACTGTTATGGCTGCGGGCGACTGAATGAGAAGGGGCTGCAAATCAAGAGCTATTGGGATGGGGAAACGGCCGTTTGCCACTTCCAGCCGCGTGATGAACATATGGCGCTGCCCGGTTTTGTCTACGGCGGATTAATCGCTTCTTTGATTGACTGTCATGGCACTGGCACAGCGGCAGCGGCCATGCACCGTCACCAGGGCGTGCCGATGGATCAGGAGCCATCTTTCCGCTTTGTGACAGGCTCACTTCATGTTGATTACCTTAAACCGACCCCTATTGATGGCGTACTGGAAATCCGCGCTCAAGTCAAAGAAATTAAAGGGCGCAAAGTAGTCATCACCGAACAGCTTTTTGCCAATGGCGTGGAATGCGCTCGTGGCGAAGTGGTAGCAATTCAGGTACCAGAAGATTTTATGTTAGCTTCTCGCAATACCCAGACCTGACAGGTTGACATAAATCAAGTAGCTACGAAGTGATAAGATTGAAAGAGGCGTTGGAAGTGAAAGATGGTCAATAAACCTGTCAGGTCTTTAGAGTTAGTTGATACTCACTGCCATTTGGATTTTGACAAGTTTGATGATGACCGTGATGCCATTGTGCAGCGTGCGGCTGAACAGGGTGTGACACGTATTATCGTGCCAGCGCTGGACTTGCAGAATTGTGAGCCGGTGCTGAAATTGACCGGCCAATACGAAGGTGTTTTTGCGGCGATGGGGATTCATCCAAATGCAACGGCCGTTCTCCCCCAAAATTGGCTCGAAACCATTAAAACTCACGCCCAGTATCCCAAAGTGGTTGCCATCGGTGAAATTGGCCTCGATTATTACTGGGATGATTCGCCGAAAGACGTGCAGCATGAGGCACTGCGCCAGCAGTTGGCGTTGGCAGCCGAGCTAGACTTGCCCGTCATTATCCACAATCGAGATGCCAGCGATGATGTCGTGCGTTTGTTGGCGGAATCGCCGCTGGCTGGCAGGGAGCGACCCGGCGTGCTGCATTCTTTTTCTGCGGATTGGGCGACAGCACAGGCGGCGCTCGATATGGGATTTTATCTGGGCTTTACGGGGCCTGTTACCTTCAAAAAAGCGGAAGAACTGCGCGAAATTGTCGCCAGGATGCCGCTGGATAGAATTTTGGTGGAAACTGATGCGCCTTATCTGACACCCCACCCCTTTCGCGGCAAGCGGAATGAACCGGGTTACGTGCGTTTTGTAGCGGAGAAAATAGCGGCAGTCAGGGGGATGGAAACGGCCGTTTTTGCCAACCAATCCACCGTGAATGCAGAACGTCTTTTTAGAATAGGACACAGATGAAAGCATCAAAAAACCACAGATTACGCAGATTTTGTCCTGAGCTTGCCGAAGGGTTTTCTCCGCATCCTACGCGCTCTTCGCGGTGAGATAAAATGACCTGCGACCTCTCTATCATCATCGTAAGCTGGAACGTGGCCGATTTGCTGCGCGATTGTTTGCGTTCCATCGACGAGAATCGGGGTGAGTTAGACCTGGAAGTGATTGTGGTGGACAGCGCTTCCAGCGATGACAGCGTGGCGATGGTGCAGCGCGAGTTCCCCTGGGTCACCTTGCTGCCTTGTGATGAGAATGTGGGTTTTCCACGTGGGAATAATCTGGGGTTGGCGCAGGCAAACGGCCGTTACCTGCTCCTGCTCAATCCCGACACTGTGGTGCTAAACGATGCCCTGTCCAAAATGATGGCCTACATTCAGGAAAATCCAGGGATTGGAGTACTAGGGAGCCAATTACTAAACGGAGATGGCACTGTACAATCATCCAGACGGCGATTTCCGACAGCAGCGACCGCATTTTTTGAAAGCACCTGGTTGGAAACAATTGCGCCAAAAGCAATCCAGGAAAAGTATTACGCCCAGGATTTGCCAGATGATGCCATCAACGATGTGGATTGGGTAATGGGTGCTTGTATGTTACTGCCACGCCAGGTTGTGGCTGAAGTGGGCGGATTAGATGAAGCCTATTTCATGTATTCTGAAGAGCTGGATTGGTGTCGTAGAATTAAGGATTCTGGCTGGCGTGTGGTATATTATCCTGAAGCCCAAATTATCCATTACGTAGGGCAGAGTAGTGACCAGGCCGTCGTCGCCCGGCACATTAACTTTCAGCAAGCAAAACTGCGTTATTTTCGGAAATATAACGGCCGTTTTTTTGCTATACTTTTGAGAATATTTTTACTGCTAAATTATAGTTGGCAGATCGTTTTAGAAGGCGGCAAGGGGTTGTTGGGGCATAAACGGCCGTTGCGCCGCCAGCGCATACAAGCATATTGGCAAGTGATTCGATCCGGTTTACGTCCAGCCGGATATTAAACATAGACTTGACAGGTTTTATTCATAAATTTATTGAGGCAATCATTTAAAGAGATTTGTCGAGTCTCCATAAAAAAGAGGTGACGGATGGACACAGTAACAGTACAAGTTGAAATAGACGCAGAAGTCTACGCTGAATTGCAGCAAATGGCTGAAACCTCGACATGGTCAATGAACGATGTGTTGGCACAGACCATCAAGTCGGGTTTGCCCCCTTCATTGGCAAAAGTGCCCTCAGCTTTTCATGAAGAACTCCTCAAATTAAACAGCTTAGGCGACCGGGATCTCATGAAAGTGGCTGATGGTGATTGGCCTGCTCCTAAAATGG
This sequence comes from Anaerolineae bacterium, assembly GCA_014879345.1. Taxonomy (GTDB): domain Bacteria; phylum Chloroflexota; class Anaerolineae; order Promineifilales; family Promineifilaceae. The sequence continues at coordinate 2,696 of JACSSI010000090.1, forward strand.
ATGAAACGCATGAAAAGGCAGACTTTTTGACATTGCGCCGCACCTATGCCATGTCTGTCCTGCGTTGGCGCGGCCATCCAGTGCCAAACCTGTACGAATTCGGCTAAATCGCCAATCGAAAATCGCCAATCGAGAATCGTTAATCGAAATCCATTTATGAAAATTGGGCTGGTCACAGGTGAATACCCGCCGATGGAAGGCGGGGTGGGTGCATTTACCCAGGAATTGGCGCAAGCGATGGCCGAGTTGGGGCATGAAATCCACATCATCACCAGCAAAGCGGCGCGGCCAGAAACGGCCAGTCTCAAAGCCAGTGAAATTAAAGAGCCGATTGATTTGCCTTTTGCCCAGCTTCATCCGCGTGTTAAAAAATGGAAATGGGCTGCCCTCTCTGAGGTCGTAGACGTTGCCATTCGTCATGAATTAGACATTATAAATATTCAATATCAGGCCGCAGCTTACCACATGGGGAGCGCGGCCATTAATTTTCTCCCCTGGCGCTTGAAACATGTGGTGAAAACGGCCGTTACCTTCCATGATTTGCGTGTGCCTTATTTATTTCCAAAGGCGGGGGGCTTGCGGAAAACGGCCGTTACCTTCATGGCAAAACAAGCCCACGGCAACATCGCCACCAACCCCGAAGATTTTGCTCAACTCATACAGTTTCCCCAAACACCCGCCCGGCAAATCCCCATCGGCAGCAACATCACCACCTACACGCCCCACCACATCGAAATCGCTGAAGCGCGTGAATTGCTGGGCGTGGGCGAAGGTGACTGTTTGCTGGGGTATTTTGGCTTTCTCAACGAGAGCAAAGGAGCTGACACGCTCATCGCTTCGTTGGTGCAACTGCCAGAAACCACCCATCTCGTTTTCATCGGTGGGCAAACGGGAGCCAGCGACCCCGCCAACAACCAATCCTTCTTGGCACAACTTCACCAGCAAATCAAAGATTTAGGTTTAACAGAGCGCGTTCATTGGACTGGTTTTGTGGATGACCAGCGTGTTTCCACCTTCCTCAATGCGGCGGATTTGATGGTGATGCCTTACCGCGATGGCGTCTCGCTGCGACGGGGAACTTTGATGGCGGCTTTGGCACATGGACGGCCGTTAATCTCGACGCATCCCCAAACGGCCACCCCAGAACTGGTTCACGGCAAAAACTGTTGGCTGGTGCCTGTGGACGATGTTGACGCGCTCACGCAGGCCATCCAGACCTTGTGGGCTGATGGTGAGTTGAGGGCGAAATTGGGGAACGGCGCAACGGCCGTTGCCGACCTGTTTACCTGGGACAAAATCGCCATGCAAACCCTCGCCTTCTTCCAAGAAATCCGCTAAACCTCAGCGCAAACGGCCAAACCCTTCTCCCAGTGCATTATGCCCCATACTAATGGTCACAAACGCATCAGGGTCTGCCCCTGAAATGACGTGGCGTACCTGGCTGACTTGCGGACGGGAGACGGTGCAGGTGAGCATGTAGTGTTGTTTACCGGTGTATGCGCCCGTCACTTCCCAGTAGCTGACACCTCGACCAAGCTCGGTGAGCAGAGCGTCTGACACTTCTTGCGGCAAATTGGTGATGATGGAAGCAACACGGGTTGTGCTTGGCCCTTCCAGGGTGTAATCAGATGCTAACCCGCTGATGAACATCATCAGCAAGCCATACAGCGCAATTTCCCAGCCAAATACGATGCCCGCCAACAGAATGATGATGCCATCGGTAAAGAAATAGGTCTGGCTGAGAGGCAGCCCTGTTTTGTTTTGCAAGATGCGCCCAATGATGCTGGTTCCACCCACAGTGCCACCTGCACGATACAGGAGGCCGGAACCGATACCACCGATGATCCCGCCGTAAATTGTGGCAAGCAGTAAATTATCGGTGACGGGATAGGGTGTTATCAATGGGGGTAGTATGATTTGCAGCCAATCGATCAGGAAGGAGAAGATGGTGACGGCGATGATAGTGCGGATGAGGAATGACCATCGACCCAGATGGATGAAACCGAGGATAAACATGGGGATATTCATCACCCAATACATGACACCAATTGGCCAGCCCGTAAACGAGTTGATGATCAAGGCCAGACCGCTCAAGCCGCCTGCCACAATGTTGAAGGGAACCTGGAACATGACGTAGCCGAAAGCAAGCAGGAATGATCCAATAAGGAGTAAGATCGCGCGGGGCGTTTCTTGCCAGATGATTTTAGCGATTTTTTTGAATTTTCTTTTGAATTGACGTTGTTTTTTCATTTTTAATCCTTCATTTAATGAGCTATTTAGGGAAACGGCCGTTTCCCCTTATTGTAAGTTAGTTTTACCTAAAAACAGGCAATAAAAAAGGCGATCCCAAAGTTTCGTCTGGAATCGCCCATGGGGAGAATTGTTTAGGCTACTGTCTCGGATAGATGCTTGATTATGTTTTGCGTATTCGGGTGAAGCCTTCACCAAGCGCATTGTGGCTCATACCGATAGTCACAAAGGAATCAGGGTCGGCGTGGGCAATGATGCCGTGGACACTGCTCACTTGGGGACGGGAGACGGTGCAGGTGAGCATGTAATGTTGTTCACCTGTGTAAGCGCCTGTAATTTGCCAATAGCTGACCCCTCGTCCCAATTGGTTTAGCAGCGCATCAGATACTGGCTGCGGATGATTGGTGATGACGGTAACGATGCGGGTGGTGCTGGGGCCTTCCAGCGTAAAATCTGAGGCCAAGCCCCAAATAAACATCATCATCAACCCGTAAAGCGCAGATTCCCAGCCAAAAACGAGACCCGCCAGGAAGATGATGGAACCATCGGCAAAGAAGTAGGTTTGGCTGAGTGGCAGTCCTGTCTTCATTTGTAGAATGCGGCCAATAATGCTCGTACCCGCGTCGGTAGCGCCAGCGCGGAAGAGCAGGCCAGTGCCGATGCCGCCGATGATAGCGCCATAAATTGTCGCCAGCAGCATATTATCAGTGACGGGGAAGGGGTTGAAAACCATTGGCAGCACGTTTATGAACGATTCAATCAGAACTGAGATGATGGTTGTGGCAATAACGGTGCGTATAATGAATTGCCATCTTCCCAAATAGATGAAACCAAGAATAAACATGGGTACATTCATGACCCAATACAAGATACCAATCGACCAGCCTGTAAAATTATTGATGATGAGTGCTAACCCGCTTAATCCACCAGCGACGATGTTAAATGGAACCTGAAACATGACATAGGCAAAGGCGATACAAAAGGAGCCAATTACCATGAGAATGAAGGGAAATAAGCCTCGACGCACCCAAGATGTGCCAGCCTTTATTTTGTTTGAAATTTGAAGTCGCTTTTTCATGCGTAAATCCTTAACTCAACGTATTATTAGGGTGATTGTTTGATTTTTCACATTTATTTTTACGCAAAGTGGGACACGGATAAACGCATAAACACGGATGAAATGCTGAAGCGAAAAATCGGTGTTTTCTGTGTCAATCTGTGTCCCACTATTGAACTTGATAATGTAAACGGCCGTTTCCGACAATCTATGAAAACGAAGAATTTTACGCCTGGAAACGGCCGTTGCCTAGCCAAAAAGGAGACCAAAATGCCTACCCTGACCAATTCACCAGCCTGGCAAAAGTTACAGGTGCACCAACCTCAAATTGCCGCCACCCACATGCGCGATTTATTCGCCGCTGATCCAGCACGTTTTGACAAATTTACCGTTACCTTTGGTGACATTTTATTTGACTATTCCAAGAATCGTATCACTGAAGAAACCCTGTCGCTGCTGTTAGCATTGGCGGAACAAGCTGACCTGAAAGCAAAGATTGATGCCATGTTTAGCGGCGAAAAAATCAACAACACTGAGGATCGTGCTGTTTTGCACACGGCCTTGCGTAATCGCTCCAACCGTCCCATTTTTGTAGATGGAACAGACGTCATGCCAGAGGTGAACGGCGTATTGGCGAAGATGAAGGGCTTTGTTGAATCGGTGCGCTCTGGCGACTGGAAAGGGTACACCGGCAAAGCGATTACCGATGTAGTCAACATCGGCATCGGCGGCTCTGATTTGGGGCCGAAAATGGTGGTGACAGCGCTTACCCCTTACACCCGTCCTGATTTACGCAGCCACTTTGTGTCCAACGTGGATGGCACCGACATCGCCGAAACGCTCAAGTACGTCGATCCGGAAACCACCTTGTTTCTCATCGCTTCCAAGACGTTCACCACGCAAGAGACGATGGCGAACGCCCATTCGGCACGGAATTGGTTTTTGGAGAGTGCTGGGGATGAAACGGCCGTTGCTAGACACTTCGCCGCCCTTTCCACCAATGAAGCAGGTGTGACGGCGTTTGGTATCGACCCCAAAAACATGTTTGCTTTTTGGGACTGGGTGGGCGGGCGCTATTCGCTCTGGTCGGCGATTGGTACCTCGATTGCGCTGGCAATTGGTTTCGACAACTTTGAGAAATTGCTGAGCGGTGCCCACGCCGCCGACGAACATTTCCGCACCGCGCCCTTTGCTGAAAATATCCCCGTACTAATGGGCTTGCTCGGCATCTGGTACAACAACTTCTTCGGCGCAGAATCCCATGCCATTTTGCCCTACGACCAATACATGATGTATTTCCCCATGTATTTTCAACAAGGTGACATGGAAAGCAATGGCAAGCGCGTCACCCGTCAGGGCGAGGAAGTTGATTACCAGACAGGGCCCGTCATTTGGGGGCAACCAGGCACCAACGGCCAACACGCCTTTTACCAACTCATCCACCAGGGTACCAAACTGATTCCCTGTGATTTCCTGGCTCCCGCGCAAAGCCAGAATCCCATCGGCGACCACCACACGCTGTTGCTCTCAAACTTCTTTGCGCAACCAGAAGCGCTCATGAAAGGGAAAACGGCCGTTGAAGTCCGCACAGAACTAGAAGCCCAGGGAATTAACGGAGAACAACTAGAACTGCTCGTCGCTGCCAAAACATTTCCTGGCAATCGGCCGTCAAACAGCTTCCTCTTCAAGAAACTGACGCCGGAAACACTTGGCTTCCTGATTGCCCTGTACGAACACAAAATCTTCACGCAGGGCATCATCTGGAATGTAAACTCATTTGATCAATGGGGGGTAGAACTAGGCAAAGTGCTGGCGAAAGCAATCATCCCAGAACTAGAAAGCGATGCCGAAATCACAAGCCATGATGCTTCAACAAACGGCTTAATCAATGCCTATAAAAGACAGAAGTAAAACCACCTGATACATCAGGAATAAAAAAGAGACACAGGTTTTTCATTTAGCCTGTGTCTCTCTTACTTTTTAACGAATTGTGCCACCTGGCGATTTGAGCCTGGTTTATAAGCTACTTATCCGAAAACGACCTTTTTGAACTCCAGCACATCCCGCAAAGTGACATCAGGAATAATCAAGGCATCACCCACTCTTGCTGTGCTTTCATTGAATTTGTAAGCAACCATACTGATATACATGTCTCGAGCACCAGTGAAAAATTGAAAAAAACGCCACACCGGATTTCTAGACCAGTTTGTATCAACAACAGTCGGCACACCCTTTAATTCAATATTGTCAACAAGAGGGAACCCATGTGGTTGCGGCAGTGAAATGATAAGACGCTTATTGGTTCTAAGCACGCGCCACTGACTGTAAGTCACATATTGTTGAATACTGCTGGCTACAATAGCAATGAAAATTAAAACCGGGATTGTCGTAAAAATAAACCCGAAAACGCCAAAAAAAGCGAGAATAAGCATGATAACGGTGCTTACGATTGTTAAAATAACGAAAACACCAAAATATCGGAAAATAATACTAGAAGGAAACGCTCGATACCAGGCCAGCCCAATTTGAAGAACAGGCTCTTCATTTGGTAATAGCCTTTCAGCGATGTCCTCTGGTTGAAAAGAATCTTCAATATGCCAGCGGAAATCGGTTGGCAGCCGTTTCCAATATTTTGTAAACCAACCAAATGAACCTACTTTTACTTCTCCTGAATTATTGCTCATGATTTATTTGCCTATACTGGGATGAGCAGCACTTGTCCTACATAAATTAGATCAGAAGTTAGTCCATTGGCGTTCATAATGGCGGGAACCGTTGTACCAAAGCGGCTGGCAATCGATGACAGGGTATCACCTTGAACAACTGTGTAATAAACTCCCGTGCTGCTGCTTCCGCCTCCTGTGGGTGTTGGCGTCAAAACGATGATGGCTGGTGGTTGTGGGGTGGGTGGGGGCGCACCGCCACCTGCATTGCCATCCACAGGATCAGTGCTAAAAGCAGAATCAATAATTGCCTCGGACTTGTTCATAACTTCTTGCCATTCTGGAGATGCGCCTGCATCAAGTAGTTCATTGGTGAAAGAGGCAAATATTTGGGCAATGATAAAATAAACACCAACCAGGACGATGACAATCCCGATGAAATAGGTAACAATTTTCCATAATCCTTGACCAGGGAGTTGTACTTTAAAAATCAGGTGATAAGCCAGAATCAAACCTGCGATCAAGGGGATGAATAATAGGAGATTGCCTAAATTGAGATCCATGTCATTACTCCTTACTGCCTCTCTTCGTGTTGACCATTACGGTAGGAATTCTTTCGGATCGACAAATGTTTCGTTCACTTTGTCGTAAATGGTGTAATGGACGTGTGGCCCAGTAGCATTGCCCACTGCGCCCATGACACCAACCGCCTGTCCTCGCCGTACTTCACCTTCTTTGATGATGTATGAACGAGGGTGAAGCATATAGATGATCCATTCTTCATTTTCAATGCGAATTGTACTGTTGTGCCAGCGGTCGGTAAACGTGCTGACTTCCCCGGGCATGGGTGCTTGTAAAATAGCAGAGCTATCTTGGTCTGAGGAAATATCAAGGCCTGGCAGACTGTAGCTGCATCCATGAGCATCTTGGGTAAGAACGGGGGTGATGGTGACGGGATTTAGTCTTGGTCGCAGCAAAATATTGCCTATTAGGTGAGGTTGTCCGAGACATTCTTCATTGCCTAAGTCTCGATATTCTGGGAATTCCATATCACTTTCAACGCCAAGAACTGTTTGACCCCAGGTGGTGACTGTAGTGGAGAGCCAGTCGAAGGCTCTGGTACTTACATCGAGGAGGGTGAATGACAACGGCCGTTCCACTCCATCCACCTGTGACAATATCAAACTTTGTACGGCCAAATGGGTAGGCCAGGCGCCAAGTTGCTTCACAACCACCGTACCTAGCTCAATATCTGAATAAATCATATCCGTGTGTGCTTCATCGTAGTTATTCATCACATACGCGGAATCATCTGCATCTAGCCGTGATGCTGCGCCGGCACCGGCATTATAGGCAAAATAGCACCTTTTGATTGTTTCTGAATTTTGAGTGTAATAGGTAATATCGGGGCAGCGTTTCTTAAACTCTTGGGCAGCGATTGCCAGTTGTTCAGCCACTTCAATGTCAGAAATTGGGCCAGGAGTAAAACACGGCCGTTCTCCAGAACGAACAAGTGTATAGGCACCAATTATGCCTGTACAACTGTCAGGATTTTCTGCCAACATGCTGTTCTCTTTATACCATAACACTAGAGGTACTTCCCGTGGTATATCTGCTTTGCGGGCGATCATATCTGAAACAGGTGCCCACTTGATGACTTCACCTTGTATAGAACGTGGCAATGTGAATTGGGAGTCCATAATATAGCGACCACCTGCAACAAAACCTGCACCCAGAAAAACAAGCAAAATCGTGTCAAAACCGCCCCTCAAGACGCTGAGCGCAATTTGTTGAAGTCCTGGAATACTCAGGAGCGACAAGAGCTGTCGCAGCCACATCCGTAGCCACGCAGGCAACAACCACAGAGCCTTCGCGTAAGCTAACATAACTCACATTATAACTTTATGTAGAATCAAGTCAAGTTTTATGTCACATCGTTATGGTTAGGAAAAGTAACAGAAATGAGGAAAAATGTCCTATTTGCCACCATGGATAAGCCGGGGATCTAACGCATCACGGAGACCGTCGCCAAGCAAATTAAAGGCAAGCACCGTAATTGAAATGCAAATACCGGGGATAAAAACGAGGTGAGGTGCAGAAAAAATCTGATTGCGTTCACGCCCGAGCATCGTACCCCATTCAGCGGCAGGTTCTTGTGCACCCAATCCGAGGAAAGACAAAGCGGCCGTGTCTAGAATAGCTGTAGCAATACCCAGCGTTGCCAACACAATCAAAGGGGGCAGAGCATTAGGCAAAATGCGTCGGAAGAGAATCTGGAAGGTGCTGGCGCCCAAGGCTCTGGATGCTTCCACGTAATCTGTCTCACGAACGGAAAGCACGGTAGAGCGCACGACACGGGCATAGGAGGGAATGCTGATAATAGCAATTGCCAGCATCGCATTGGTGAGACCCGCCCCCAAAACAAAAACAAGCGCAATCGCCAATAAGAAAAAGGGGAACGCCAGTATGATATCCATAAGGCGCATAATAAGATTGTCAACCGCACCACCA
>JACSSI010000091.1 GCA_014879345.1 Anaerolineae bacterium
CTGTCAGGTTTGGCCTGGTTAGATATTTATCTCTCGAGTAAACCTGACAGGTCTGGCTGAGTAGTTACAATGAAAAAGGAAATTAAACACACTATTAGGAGTTGAAATATGTATTCTTTTGTTTTAGCGACCCACAATATTTTCCGTTGGCTTGTTTTGATTTTTGGGCTTCTTGCCATCATCAAGGCGTTTATTGGCTGGTCTGGCAAGAAGGAATGGAAAGGCTTGGATGATAAGCTGGGGCTTGGTTTTACCATCAGTTTGGATGTGCAGGTTTTGCTGGGTTTGATTTTATATGTGATCAGTCCCCTTACCAGAGCCGGGTTTTCTGATATGGGTGCGGCCATGGCAAATTCTGATATCCGCTTTTTCCTGGTTGAGCATGTGATGATGATGATTGTGGCGCTGGTTTTGGCTCATATCGGCCGTTCTCGTGCCAAAAAAGCAGATACGGATGTGAGTAAGCATAAAAATGCGGCTATCTTTTATACGATTGCTATGCTGCTTATTCTTGCCGCTATTCCATGGACTCGGACGCTGCTGCCATTTTAGTTTAATTAGCAATTCAAGTGGCAGTCACTTTCATGAATGTTAAAAATTTATTTCGGTAATCCCCTCTCCCCAGCCCTCTCCCAAAAGGGGCGAGGGAGCCAGCGGCGGCGGCTGAGCGTTTGACTGAGCTCACGCCGAAGTCCTGTCGAAGCCCTCTCCTTTTGGGGGAGGTTTAGGGTGGGGGTAAATGGTAGTGATGCGTTACCGAAATAAATTATTAATCTACAACAAAGTGACTGTTGCTTCTCTAGTCTTGTGGAGTCGTGATAATGAATAGTGAAGAAGAGATTGCCGCTAAACAGCCCTTAGCCGAAGATAAATTAGATTTTAAACGTATCCTACCCATATTCGTTATTGTCCTGATTGACTTGCTTGGACTAACGATTATTATTCCGCTGCTGCCTCTTTATGCGGCATCATTTGGGCTAAACCCGGCTATGATTGGCTTGTTGGGTACGGCTTATCCCCTGATGCAGTTTATTGGTGCGCCTGTGTTGGGGCGTATGTCTGACCGGTATGGACGGAAGCCGATTCTTGTGATTAGCCAGATTGGCACGCTGAGTGGCTTTATTATGATGGCGTTCGCTACCTCTGGCCTGGTGTTGTTTGTTTCACGCCTCATTGACGGTATTTCCGGGGCAAATATTGCGACTGCCCAAGCGGCTATCACTGACAGCACCACTGAAAAGACGCGGACGCAGGGTCTGGGTCTCATTGGGGCGGCGTTTGGGTTGGGTTTTATTATTGGGCCGGTGATTGCGTATGGGGCGTTGGCGTTGAGTGGTAATGATTATCGCGCCCCTGCTTTGGCGGCTGCCTTTTTCTCTCTGCTTTCTATTTTGTTGACGGTGGTCTGGTTTAAGGAAACGCTGCCTGAGGAGGAACGCGGTCAGGATAGTGAGAAGCCTGCGTTTTCGGTTAAGTCGATGATAACGGCCGTTACCCACCCCACCGTTGGCATCTTACTCGTACTCATGTTTGCCCAGCAGCTCGCTTTTGGCGGTTTCGAGCAGTTATTGGCTTTGTTTACCCTGTCCAATCTTGGTTTCAACGCCTCTGGGAACGCCATTTTGTTTGTGTACATTGGCATCATTGTGGTGGCGGTTCAAGGGTATTTTATTGGGAAATGGAGCCGTCGTTTTGGCGACCGGCGCTTGATGTATGGCGGGCTCGCTTTATTAACCGTTGGTCTCTTGCTCATGGCCTTCACCCCCCGCCAACCCACACCTAACTATTCACAGGCAGCGCTGCAAGCAGAGTTGAACAGCAGCACCGGGGATTCGTCTGGGGAAGCCGCGACAACTGAGAACATTTCAGTAGATTTGCCGCCCGATGACAACAATGGCTGGATCGGTGTCATCTGGATGCTTGTGGCGATGATTCCCCTGTCTGTTGGCGGTGGCATTTTACGCCCGGCCATTAACAGCCTCATCACGAAGCGCGTGGAACATCAAGAAGTGGGTGGTATGCTGGGTATTTCCACTTCATTTTCGAGCGCGGCCAATGCCATTGCGCCGTTGCTTGGTGGCATTATATTTCAAGCACTTGGCCCCCGTTCACCTTTTCTGGCGGGAGGCATTTTGATGGCTGTTTTGCTGCTCATTGCGGTGCGTGTCATTGCCCCAGGACGTGAAGATACGGCCGCGGCTGGCATGGCTCGTGGGGGTCATTGAGGCTTATGGAAAAAATCACACTCATTGCCACCGCAAAATTTGGCCTGGAAAAACTTGTCAAAAACGAAGTCGTAGCCCTGGGCTTTGAAAATCCACTCGTCTCTGAAGGGCGCATCGAATTCGAGGCTGCCCTCGCCGACATCCCCCGTGCCAACATTGAATTGCGCTACTCAGACCGTGTTTTGCTCAAAATGGCCGAATTCCCCGCCACCACCTTTGACGATCTGTTTGAGCAAGCCAAAGCGCTGCCCTGGGAAAACTGGATCACGCGAGACGGTAAATTTACCGTCAATGCCAAAACCATTAAATCTACACTGCAAAGTGACCGCTCCTGCCAATCTATCGTCAAAAAAGCGGTTGTTGAACGGTTGAAAGAGGCGTTTAACGTTGAATGGCTTGAAGAAACGGGAGCTGATTTCACCATCCAGGTTACAGTGCGCAAAGATATAGCACTGCTTACGCTTGATACCTCCGGTGCCGGGCTGCACAAACGCGGCTACCGGCTGCAAGCGGGTGAAGCGCCGTTGACAGAAACATTGGCCGCCGCCCTCGTCAAACTCAGTTTCTGGGAAAAAGATCGACTGCTCATCGACCCGATGTGTGGCGCAGGCACCATCCTGATTGAAGCGGCGATGATGATGCGTAATATTGCCCCTGGCTTACATCGCGAATTTGCCTCAGAATCGTGGCCTGCTATTCCTCGAGAAGCGTGGATTGCTGCCCACCAGGCCGCCGAGGCTGCCATCGACCGCTCCGGCAGTTTGCAAATCCAGGGTTATGATATTGACGAGCACGCCATCGCCGCCGCCAAAGCCAATGCGGAACGGGTTGGCGTGGCGGATGACATCGTTTTTGCGCAAAAAGATATTAAGGATTTATGGATCGACCGGCAGTATGGCATCCTGATTTCTAATCCGCCTTACGGGATGCGCATGTATGATTATCGGGACATCAACCAGATTTATATTTCGTTGAACAAAATGTTCAAGAAGAAAACGGGCTGGTCGATTTATATTTTGACGGCCGATAAGAAGTTCCCCGACTATTTCAAACGTGCCTGGCCTGACCGCAAACGCAAACTCTATAACGGCAATATCGAAGTGACGTATTACCAATATTATGGAGAACGGCCGTTACGAGAGGATGCAGATACACGTGACCAGGCTTCTAACTGAGGTCGCTTAACAATGCAGTTATGATGACCCTAACCTGGACAAGCCAGAACCAAAAAATTATGGCATCGAATTAACGCGAATTGGCACGAATTTCTTTTTCGCGTTAATTCGCGTTAATTCGATGCAAAATCTTTGTTTTGTACACACAGTTCATTCATAAGGTACTAAAGCAGTTTGGGGGACAGGGAAGGGGGTAACGGCCGTTTTCTCCCCAACGGTCACCTGTTCCTCCAACAACCGCACCGCCGCCAGCCGCCCGGAAACCATTGCCGTGGGCATGCCCGTGCCGGGATGCGTGCTGGCTCCCACAAAGTACAAATTCTCAACCTGCGGATGCCGGTTTTGCGGACGCAAGTAGCCAAGCTGCATCATGTTGTGGCAGAGGCCATGCGTGGAGCCTTTCATGAGGTTGTAACGCTTTTGCCAGGAGAGCGGGCTGAAATTTGTCTCAAACTTGATGTGGTCTGGCAAATCGGTAATGCCAATCGTTGCCAGTCGTTGGAACACCGATTCTCGCGCCCGATCCCGAATAGCTCGCCAATCTTGCGGTTCATCTTCGTTCATATGGCCGACGGGGACAATGCCGATAATGGTGTCTTGTCCGGCCGGTGCCATCGACGGGTCTAAGCGGGTGGGGGCGTGCACGTAGATGCTGGGATTATCAGGAATGGACAGATCGTCGATGATGCTGTCGAAGTTTTCCTTGTAGTCGTCAGCCAGGAAAAGCGTGTGCGGTGGCAGTTCCGGGTATGGCTTGTCTACGCCCCAGAAGAAGCTCATCACTGAGCAGGAGAAGCGTTTCCGCTTTAATTGCTTTGCCATGTTGTCTTGCGGCAGCAGGTTGTTGTAAACGTAGGGCAGGTCGGCGTTGGCGATGACGATATCTGCTTGCAGGAAACGGCCGTTTTCCAGCACCACCCCCCGCGTCCGATTTCCAACCACATCAATCTGCTCGACTGACGTATTGAACATAAATTCCACCCCCGCCTGCTGTGCAATCTGCATCAGCGCCTTGACAACCTGATACATGCCTCCCCTGGGATACCAGACGCCATGCGCCAATTCCGAGTAAGGCATGAGTGAAAAAGTAGCCGGTGCTTCAAATGGACTCAGCCCCATGTAGACATCCTGGAAAGTAAACGCTGCTTTCAAGCGGGGCGAATCAAAGAAACTGGACATATGGCTGTAATGGCGCATCGCCGGTTTGAGTTGAGTTAGCAAAGGCAAATTACGCAAGTTGAAGAACTCGGTAGCCTTGCGAAAGTCCCGGTTGACCAGTCGCTCAATGCCCAGGTGGTAATGGCGGTGTCCTTCTTCCAGATAACGCAGCAGCCCCTGGAAACTGCCTGGTTCGATGGCTTCTAGCTGGCTTTCCAGCGCGTTGAGGTCAGAGGTGAGCGCCAGCTTGCTGCCATCATCAAAGACAAGGTGGTAGGTGGGGTCTACACGTTGCAAGTCTAAAACATCGCGCATGTTGACGCCTAACGAGGCAAATTCTTGTTCGTATAGCAGTGGCATAACAAGCAGGGTTGGCCCCGTATCAAAGCGATGCCCGTCCCGACTGATTTGGTCACAGCGACCGCCAGCACGGCCGTTTTTCTCGATAACAGTGACGCGTAAACCTTGTTGTGCCAGATGGGCGGCGGTGGTGATACCACCTATGCCAGCCCCGATAATGATGGCGTGTTGAGATTTCATGTTGGTTCCTCCTAGATTGCGATTTCTTAAGATTGATTCAATCTCCAAGATTGAACCAATCTGGGATGGCGTTGGCGTTGGTAAAGTGATGAAAGTGTTGACCAGCCAGTTTGGGCAGCCGCCGCTAATTTTTTGCTGCCAGTGTAATCTGGTTTGAGCAAATAGTTATCTTGTTCGATGGTATCTAGCACACCCTCAAAACGAGCGATGTAGGCGTACCCGGCCAAACGACAACGGCCGTTTTCTACCTGCAACAAATACTCCCGCCCCAACTCAAAATAGTGACGCGCTAAATCAACCCGTTCTTTCACCCAATGGCGATAAGCATCGTGTTTTACATCAGATGGACTGATGTTGTGGGCGGCCAACAGTTCACGGGGGACGTTGTAGTAGCCAGCTTCGATGTCTTCAAAGGTGTCGCGCAGCATGTGGGTGATGTGGGCGGCCATCGGCGCCAGATAACGGGTTCCATTGCGGGGTGAGTATTGGTTGTGGCCGATAAAGTAGTGCATGGCTTCGGTAACGGCCGTTGCCAGCAGCCGTTCGTATTCGCTCAATTCAGCCTGGGTGATGAACTGACCGCGCCGGTAGGTATCAAAGGTCATCACGGCCATCATATTACGCACGTAAGCGAGCAGTCCGCTGTTATCGTCATGCTCACCACGAAGCAAATCGACAAGGATTTGCTCTTCTGCTGTTTGCGCACAAGGCCGCACTCCCCACAGGCTGCAATCGACAAGCGATTTTTGCCGCTCCAGGAAAGCCAAACGGTTAAAGTAAGCGGCGTTTTCCTGATCCAGGGTGTCATCAACCCAACGGAAATAGGCATAAGCGCGGTAGGCATCTGCGGTGCGTTTCCGGTCGACCAGGTATTTGATGGTGTAGTAGGTTTGTTGGCTGGCCTGCCTGGTGATGCCAGCGGCTACATGTTGGCTGTCGATCAATCTGTTGTCTAGCATTTTATTTTCAGGCATGGTTGTACTCCTCAAGGGTCTATAAATGAGACGCTGAGTGCTGCTGGTGTTTATTTTTGTGCGGCTAGTTATGGTGGTGGGAATAACGGCCGTTCACTGCCCCGATTATTTGGAAAAGCTTGTGAATTTCATCACACATCTATACGGAGATGAACTTTGATGGTTGCAAAAAAGTCTTGAGGAACCTGATTTTTATAACCGTTTGACGATCATGAGGGTGATGTCATCAAATTGGGGGGCGTCGGCTACAAAGGCATGGATGGCATCGATAACGGCCGTTTCCATAACAGTCACCGTGTCATCAATATGGGCGAGAACGGCCGTTATCATGGGCGCTTCTCCAAATTCTGTTTTGTCGCTGTTTTCCGCTTCCGGCACGCCGTCGGTATACATGGCTAACACATCGCCTGAGGCCAACTGGATTGTCTCTTGCTGCCAATCCATGTCGGGGAACATGCCCAGCGGGATGCCGGTTTGACCGAGAGACAGCGGTTTGTCTTGGGCGTTGTTGATGACAAATGAGGGATTGTGGCCGGCGTTGGCATAGATCATCTGGCCTGTTTCCGGGTTTAGCACGCCGTAAAACAGAGTCACAAACTGGTCGGTTTCGGTGTCAGCGAGGATGCGTTCGTTAGACAGTTTAAGCACAATTTCCGGGTTGTCGGGGTACTGAAAGGCGTAGGTGCGCAGGAGGGTGCGGCTTAGGGCCATGTAGAGGGCAGCACCCGTGCCTTTGTCTGATACATCTGCTACCAGGAGTCCTAAACGGCCGTTATCCAGTTCAATGAAATCGTAAAAGTCACCTGAGGTTTGCCGGGCTGGTATGATGGCGGCTGTAATGTCCCAACCCGCAATTTGCGGGATTTGTTTGGGCAAAAAGCTGGCTTGAATATGACCGGCAAATTCTAATTCCTGCGTCATTTTATGGCTGGTCAACATCTCTTGATGTGCCTTTGTGCGATACAGCGCCGACCCCATCTGAGAAGCCAGGGCCCGCACGGCTGGCAATGAATCCTGGGTATCGGCGTGTTGTTTGTGTCGTAAAAGATAAACGCCACCGATGCAAGTGGGAACGGCCGTTTCTAAGCCAGGCACAATTTCAGGAATTTTCACCAGCACGGCATCCCCATACACAGCCTTCATCGTGGGCAAAACCACATCTTCCAAAATCAAATAGTCATCAGGGGCGTTTGCCAGGGCTTGCCAGGTTTCTTCAAGTAAGGGGAACTTGTTTGCCGGATGGTGAACCGTCCAGCCATCTCCATTTTCAGCGAAGAGATGCACTTCTACCAAATCAAAATGATGCGGATACAGGCGTGGCAAATGATTGCGTAAGATGTCGGGAAGGCTTGCGGCATCGGGAGGCGCTTGCAAAATTGCTTCACTTAACGCTTCCAGATGGGTCAGTTCACGGGTGCGCTGCCGACTTTGTTCAGCCGTTTGACTCATGTGGAAAGCCAGCATATTCACCAAAACGATGCCCACTATGAAAAAGAAGAATGCCCACAATCCGCCCTGGATAAAAGCAAGGGCAACCAATACCGCAAACGGCGACATGATTAAAGAAAGCGCAGTTATTTGCAGCAAAAATCGTGTCAGCCCAAAGCCAGACACTTGCACATCAGCCGCGCGATTCATATAGGAAAAAGTGGGCAGCATTATCAAACCCGGCAGTACGGCAGCGACAAACATGGATACGAATGCAGCACCCCAGGCACCTGCGCTTGGCACCGATAAAGGCAGTTGTCCCCCTAAAAAGCCATAAACCAGCAATGCCACCAACGGCGCAAATAGTTCAGACAAGATGTCTTGAGACAATTGAGAAACTGGCTCCCACACCGGGTCCTGGTTGTATGTGCGTAGTTGGTAAGCGGCACGAACGCGCAAAACGATGGAAACGAGCAAAGGAATCCACAAAATGAGTGACCCGGTAATCAAAATGCCCGCCCACAAGGCCAGGTTGGATAATGAACTGATGAAGGACAATCCGCCTTCCTCACTCGCTACTTCCAGCGTGAAAGTGCGCCTGTTCATGAATAAAATGGCAACAAACAAGATGACGACAGAAGGCCAACTGGTGATGAGTCTTGAGAAATCTGTAGCGCTTATCAGCCAGATTAGACTGATGATGACGACAGGCGCCAGGTAGACTGCGATGGCGGTATGGACAAACGCTTGAATTTGGGCAGACCCAGATAAATTGGCTAGATTGGGGCGGATTCGGAAAATGATGCGGGCAAAACGGCCGTTTTCCAATGAATTTGTAGACGCTTTAGTTGTGGCTGTCGATTCAGTCATGGTTGCACCTTCCTGTCATTTAATCGTATCATGAGACGCCAATCAGACTGTTATGATTTTCGCCGATTGAGAAATAATTGCACTGTAAACCCTAAAATGACCAGGACAATGTATACAAACTGCGCACTCGCAGGGTCTAACACTAACACATTCACAATAATGGCGGCTCCCGTAATGACAGAGAGAAAAATCAATGCCCACTCTTGCGAGACAATAACCAACACTAACCCCAAAATACCACCAATCAGAAACGCGGCAAAGGTAGAGCCTAAATCCCACCCCAATGCTTCCATAAAACGCACCATTAAAATGCCGCCCATGACGAAGCCTGAAATGCTTAAAGCAAATTTTGTGATAAAAACTGAGGCAACAGCCGCAATAAACCCAAACAAAATGCCCATAGCAAGCGCGGAGCCAGTGATGACACCGCCATCCGGGGCGCTACCCAAATTTGTGCCAAACAGAAAACCTACACCACCAGCCACCAGCCAGTAATAACGGCTGCCAAAAAAGAGCAGCGCCCCGCCAACTAAAAGGGCAATAAGCGAATCGGTGGATGAAGACATCGGTTACTTCTCCTGTTGATCTAGGTTGATGGGTAGAAAGGTGGCAAAGTTGCAAAGTCACTTTGTAAAAATCCCACCTCTAGTTTACGTAATGTTTGAGATGCTGCCAAGCAAGCGGTTAAAAAAGCAGGCTTTTACCAAAGTAGCAACCTGTCATTCCCGCGCAGGCGGGAATCCACTTCGTTAGTCAAGATAGACCCCCGCCTACGCGGGGGTGACAATTATCAAAACCGTACTTTGGTGAAAATGTGTAAAAAAAGCTCTCGTCTTTGCGAGAGCTTTCATAAATGCATAAATTTAACTGGGAATTTCACATATTGAATTACCCGCGAGGCAAAATTCCACGCCGACGTAGTTCCAAATAAATCTGATTGACCAACTCATCAACCGTATTGATGTCTGATTCGACGACCAGTTCGGCGTTTTCGGGTTCTTCATAAGGGGAGGAGATGCCGGTGAAGTTGTCGATTTCTCCGGCAATGGCTTTGGCGTAGAGACCTTTGGTATCGCGGCGGGTCACTACGTCCAGGTCACATTTTACATAAATTTCAATGAAACGGCCGTTTGGCACCAACTGCCGCGCAAACCGTCTATCCGCCCGGAAAGGCGAGATGAAACAAGCCAGCGTAATCTCACCATGAGCAAAAGACAACTTGGCAAGTTCACCCGCCCGCCGAATATTTTCCTGCCGATCCGAGCTGCTAAAACCCAGGTCGCCATTCAAACCGTGGCGTAAATTGTCCCCATCCAGATACATCGTGCGTATATTGTCAGCAAAAAGACGTTGTTCCAACTTCTTCGCAATCGTCGATTTACCTGAGCCAGAAAGACCCGTAAACCATAAAACGGCCGCTTTATGACCATTGCGCTTTTCACGGTCAGCCAGCGTGATGCCTTCCTGCTCCCACACGACATTGCTCGATTTTGGCCGTGATGGGGCAGCCTCAACCTCCCCTGCCATCAAATCTTCCACATCTTGCGCCCGGCCACGAATCATGCCCGCCGCCACTGTTTTATTGGAAGCGGGGTCGATCAGGATAAAACTACCCGTGGCGCGGTTCAACTGGTAACGATCATAGAATAAAGGTTGTGTCGTTGTCAGTTGAACCCGGCCGATTTCGTTAAGGGTTAACGTTTCAGTTGGTTCACGGTGCATCGTGTCCACATCAATTTTATAATTCAATTCAGAAACAAAGCCATTGACTAGCCGTGTGGTGTGCTGCACCCGATATTGAGCACGAGGGCGTAATGGCTCTTCATCCATCCAGCAGAGGATGGCATCAACCCGATTACTCTTTTGCGGCAAATTACTCTTACGCACGATCATGTCGCCACGGCTGATATCGATTTCATCTGTCAGCGTCAACACCACAGAATCTCCGACATTGGCATCATCCAGGTTGCCGTCTGAGGTGACAATGGCGGCCACCTTGCTGCTTAAACCAGAGGGTAAAATGACAACCTCTTCACCTTTGGTTATGCGCCCTGAAGCAATCTGCCCGGCATATCCCCGGAAATTCTGGTTGGGGCGCACCACATATTGCACCGGATAGCGGAAATCCACGTTGTTCAGGCTGGCGCCAACATTAACATTTTCCAGATGATGCAGCAGTGTGGGACCATCATACCAGGGCATGTTTTCACTTTTATCCACAACGTTATCCCCACGCAAAGCAGAAACGGGAATATAGGTGACGCCTTGTACATTTAGTTTGCGGGCAAAATCTGCGTAGGTCTGCACAATATCGTTGTAGACGGTTTGATCGTAATCCACCAGGTCCATTTTGTTGACGGCTACCACGAGATGCGGAATGCGCAGCAGCGTGGCCAGGAAGCCGTGTCGTTTGGACTGGGTGAGTACCCCGTTGCGGGCATCAACGAGAATAATCGCCAGTTCGGCCGTGGAGGCACCTGTGACCATGTTTCTGGTGTATTGGATGTGTCCGGGGGTATCGGCGATGATGAATTTACGTTTGGGCGTGGCGAAATAGCGGTAGGCCACGTCGATGGTAATTTTCTGCTCGCGTTCAGCGCGGAGACCATCTGTAAGCAAGGCCAAATCCACTTCTTCGTCGCCTCGTTTGCGGCTGGCTTCTTCTACCGCGTCCATCTGGTCTTCAAATATAGATTTGGAATCGTACAATAAACGGCCGATGAGGGTGCTTTTGCCATCATCTACGCTGCCGGCAGTCGTAAAGCGGAGTAGTTCGATTTGTTGGGAGTCTGTCATTTTTAGT
>JACSSI010000092.1 GCA_014879345.1 Anaerolineae bacterium
AAACGAAGCATCCCTACGGCAATAATTGAGCCAAATAATGGGGATTCTTCACTGCGTTCAGAATGACGGTTGGAAATTGAGTTCATAGTGGCAACTTGAGTTAAATAAAAAATGCGCTGTATGATGCACAAAAATCATGTATCACACAGCGCCCATTATGACTAATGATGCAAAATCTGATTCAAGAACAACTTCGTTCGTTCGTTGTCTGGATTGGTGAAGAAATTCTCCGGTGTGTTCTCTTCCACAATCTGACCCGCATCCATAAAGATAATGCGATCCGCTACCGTGCGGGCAAAACCCATCTCATGCGTTACCGCCAGAATTGTATACCCTTCATGAGCCAGGTCACGCATGACATCCAGCACTTCCTTAATCATCTCAGGGTCGAGCGCCGATGTGGGTTCATCAAACAGCAAAATATCCGGTTCCATCGTCAAAGTACGGGCAATGGCGACACGCTGCTGCTGCCCACCAGAAAGTTGTCCAGGATATTTGCTAGCCTGTTCCGGAATACCAACTCGTGTCAGCCAGTGCATGGCACGTTCTTCTGCTTTCTCTCGTGACCATTTACGCACATGGATGGGCGCCAGGGTCACATTTTCCAGCACCGTCAGATGCGGGAATAAGTTGAACTGCTGGAACACCATGCCCACTTCGCGGCGAATTTCTGCGATGTTGCGCACATCATAATTGAGCGTGGTGCCAGTTACCACGATTTCGCCTTCCTGATGCTCTTCCAAGCGGTTGAGGCAGCGAATGAATGTTGATTTACCAGAGCCAGACGGCCCTAAAATAACAATCACTTCGCCTTTTTTAACCGTCAAGCTAATACCGCGCAGTGCATGAAAATCACCATACCATTTTTGCACATCGTCGCAGACAATGACATCTTCTGCGTTTGTTAATCTGGAACTGTCAATCGTATTTGTTGTCATGATTTATCTCTCCGTAACTGTACGAGGGCTGAGTTTTTTGCCTTCGACAAGCTCAGCTGCCTTCGACAGGCTCAGGCAGCGCCAGATACAGTTATCTCTCTCCTACGCCCATCTGTTTTTCCATGCGTCGGCTGGAAGCAGCCATTACCCAACTACCGGCAAAGTAAATGAGCATCAAGAAAATATATGGTTCTCGCCGTACACCCAGCCAGTCTGTTTGTGCAGAGATCAAGTTTGCCACACCCAAGAATTCCACCAACCCCACGATGGCAATCAACGTCGTGTCCTTGAACAGGCCAATAAACTGCCCCACAATCGCCGGAATGACTACCCGGATAGCCTGAGGCAAAACGATGAGTCGGTATTTCTGAACTGTGCTTAAGCCGATGGATTCGGCCGCTTCATATTGTCCTCTTGGAATGGCTTGTAAGCCGCCACGCACATTTTCTGCTAAATAGGCCGAAGCAAACATGGCTGCTGCCACCATCACCCGCCAGGTGCTCAACACTTCCGTGCCTTTGGGCAACAGGATGGGGAATAAGATGATGGACATGAACAGTACGGTAATGAGCGGTACACCCCGAATCACTTCAATGTAGACGGTGCAAAAAGCAGCCACCACGTTTCCTTTAAAGTATTTCTGGAACAGATACGCTGCCACGGGGATTGCCAACGGCCACAACGCCAAAATAATGGCAAACAGGTTAGCCGGGTCTTGTAAACCAGGTAAGGTGCTGGTGACCAGGAAGTAGAGGGTGAGTAGCGCAGTGGAACCATAGGTTAGCCAGGCTGGTACACCGCGAATGTGGCTGCGGCGACCTAACGCGAGCAGCACACCCAGAGGAAATGATGCGACAATGGCAAAAACTGCGATGATCATGGTCAGCAGCAGACCGCCCCATGCCTGATCTGGATTCAGTTTGACGCTGAAGTTGCCTACGATTAGGTAAAGCGCCCCCGCCAACATCGCCACCCAAATCAAGCCCATGACCAGGCCCAGCCAGGCTACAGGATACTGTGTTGTTACCCATTTGGTGAAGAAGAACAGGCCGCCTAACACCGCAATGGACACGACTGAGGTGATAAGGGTTTCCATGACAAGTTCGGGCTGTACGGCAACACCTAGCAATAAGCCAAAGGTGATAATGGGTGTCAGCACCCAAAGAATGTTCATAGCACGCCGTAGACGCGAGCGCCTAAATCGTTCTTGAGAATAGACTACCGTGCTCGCCAACAGCATCACGCCCAGGTAACCCAGGACGGCGTACAAGCGCCAGCTTTCTTCTTGAGGATAACGGAAAACGAGCATGTTGCGCATATTGTCGATGACTGCGCCCCAGTTGGCTCCAGGTTCTTGACCTGTCTCAGCGTAACTTGCTTCCCACGCATCTGATACTTCGGGGATGGGCGAGAAGTTGGCTCGGGTAAAGGCATAGTCAAAGAAGCTGCGAATGCCGGCAAAAATCAAGAGGGTGAGCAGCAGGGTGAGCAGGACGTTGGTAATTGAGCTGTACAGGTTTGCTTTGAGCCACAGTGTCATTGGATTGTGTTTGTGACGCAGCTCGTTGTATACAGTCATAATTAAGGTGACGGCCCAGATGAGAATGACAACGGCCGTTACCACCGTCGCCGATTGCAATTGACCCCATGTAATAACGGCCGTTATATACGTGAGCACAACCAGCCACACAGCCAGCAGCCAACTGCGTAAAATATGCTCTCGCACAAAGCGACGCATATCAAAATGAATATGATGTTCCTCTGGTTTAGAGGATGGTAAGTTTTGTTGTTGCACTGTCATAATTACCTCTCCACCAGTGAAATACGCCGGTTATACCAATTCAGTAAAAATGAAATGATCAAACTCAGCGTTAGATATGAAGCCATGACAATCAAGAACACCTGTACAGCACGGCCAGATTGATTCAACGTTGTGTATGAAATAGCCCACATATCGGCAAAGCCAACGGCAATTGCCAGCGATGAGTTCTTTGCCAGATTCAGATATTGACTCGTCAGCGGTGGAATAATCACACGCATCGCCTGCGGTAAGATGATCAGTCGCAGCCGCTGCCCCTCAGAAAGTCCCAAGGCTCTGGCAGCTTCAGTCTGACCCTTTGGCACAGACTGCATACCAGCCCGCACAATTTCGGCGATGAAGGCACCGGTGTAAAGCACCAAACCAATCAGAATCGCCGCAAAGCTAGGTGTCATTTTGATGCCGCCCTGGAAGTTCAGCCCTTCAATGCGCGGAATAGACACACGAATTGGCATTTCATCAATGCTCACAATCGAAGATTGGCTGCTGTTTTCTAATGTGGCTTGGTAGGTAGTTAACACACTGCTGCGCCCCACAATCAGTTCGCATTCTCCCTTCTCAAAAGCGCGTAAAGCCTGGTCGATGCGGTCACTGCGGTCAACATCATACGGTACATTGGCGGCGATGAGCTGGTTGGCTAGATTCGTTTCCGGAGCCCCCCCTTTGACCACACAAATGGTTAGGGCAGCATCATTAACAGCAGCCGCTTCGAGTGAACCATCGGCAACGGCCGTTTCCACCATTGCCAAATCAGATACGCCCAAGCGCTCTGCCACCACACCAGGAATATCTTCAAAAGAGGAGACAGGCAGGGAACTGGAAACCATTATTGCCTGGCTGCTGGGAACGGCCGTTGCCACAAACCACCCCGTCCCCATCACCACCACAAACGCCAGCCCACACCACAAAACACGATTAATACTCTTGCCTAGCCTCTGCTCACGCATCCCCAAAAGCACCCAAATAATGACAACCGTCACCAGAGCAGCAAACAGGAATAAGAACAAAATACGTGACGATGGCAAAAAAGAAAGTCCCGGCAAATTAATACCACGTTGACTCAAATAAACGGGCAGCCCCAACGGCTGAACAGCCTCCCTGATACCGGGAAACAACAAAATCACACCAAAATAAATAAAAAATAACTGCAACAATAATGGCGTATTACGGAAAAAATCTACATACCATTTGGCAATATTACTAACCAACCAGTTATTAGATAAGCGTGCAATACCTGTAAACGTGCCCAAAATCGTGGCAAAAAATATACCAAAAACAGAAACCTTGAGTGTATTTAAGGCTCCCACAGTCATCGCCCTCGCATACGAATCGCTAGGGTCATAAGCAATAACACTTTCAGCAATATCAAACTGCGCATCAATGCCTAAAAAATTAAAGCCACAGCTAAAACTTTCTGTGCCATCGGGGCAGCGGAACGAACCCAACTCACCAATATTGTCGCTTACATTACCTAAGAGCCAGGCCATTCCCAAAAGGACAAATATCACAAATATAATTTGGCCAAAAACACCAATCACGCGACCGTCACGCCAAAATGGAATTGAATCCTGTTTTTTTCGAGGGGTGGGGCTTAATTCAGCCATCTAAAATACCTCTCCTCCTTCAGTTACCGGGAGCCTCTCCTCTCCTGATAATCACCTTCCCTACAAAGGCAGCTCCGCAACACCAAACTGCCTTACAAAAAAGAATCAGTACGAAAAATCTCGTACTGATTCTTTTCAACTAAACCATCAATTTAACGGAATGGTGGAGAATACAGCAAACCACCCTCAGTCCAAATCGTGTTCAAACCACGAACCAGGTCAAATGGAGTATCTGGTCCCAGATTGCGGTTGTAAATTTCAGCGTAATTGCCAACTTGCTTGATCACTTGGTAGCAGAAATCATTTCCGACACCCATGCCAGCACCCAAATCACCAGCTTCACCCAACAGATTCTGGATAACTGGATCATCGCCACCCATGAAGCTGTCAACATTGGTAGAATCAATGCCTAGTTCTTCAGCCTGGATGGTGCAGTTCACAGCCCACATCACGATGTCGCCCCAGTTGTTGTCACCATGACGGGTCAACGGGCCGAGCGGTTCTTTGGACATGGTTTCTTCCAAAATAATATGAGCATCTGGTTCAGCTAACAAAATTTGTTGGGAAACGAGACCGGATTTGTCAGTAGTAAAACCATCACATTGACCGGCATCATATGCTTCACGGGTCTTGTCCGCATCATCAAAGACAACGGGTTCAATGTCTACGCCCATACCACGATAAACGTCAGCCAGGTTTTTCTCAGTAGTCGTACCAGACTGCACACAAATGGTGCCGCCTTCCAGACCAGCCAAATCGGTAATGCCACTGTCTTTACGCACCATCATACCTTGTCCATCAAAGAAGGTGGTGGGTTGGAAGTCTGCACCCAATTGGGTGTCACGGCTAAGTGTCCAGGTGGTGTTACGGATGAGAACATCAATTTCACCGGATTGGAGAATGGGGAAACGTTCGTTAGCGGTGGTAGGCCGAATTTCAAAGGCAGTAGCGTCACCCAAGGCAGCCGCAGCCACAACTTTACAGAAGTCAATGTCGAAGCCTTCATATTCGTTCGTGTCAGGATTGATGTAGCCAAAACCAGGAACGGATTGGTTGCCACCACATTTGACCATGCCGCGATCCCGGATGGTTTGTATTGTCTGTCCATCACCAGCAGGCGCAGCCACTTCAGCTTCTCCACCGGTAGTTTGTTGTGCTTCTGCCAACATGGCTTTCGCTTCTGCTGCTTCCGCCTGTGCTGCTTCTAACTGGCTTTGTAATTCAGCTACTTGTGCATCAGAAGCAGTGTCTTCACCACCACCGCAGGCAACCAGAGCCATAGCCATCAACAACAATCCTACAATAATCAACAACGATTTTTTATTCATGTGTATCTCCTCCATATTTGAGATTTTTAAAGTATCTTATTTGCTATCTCTCTCTTAAAAATGATTGTTATCAAACTAAAAGGAAACTTAAGTGGTCGTATCACCTCCTTCATAAATTATCCTTCGGGAGGCATTATCAATGACCTTAATCATGCATAAATCCTCCCGGAGGTTACAACTTTCATTTATCATGGCTTCGGCGTGAGCTTAGCCAAATAACACACCCCCGTTCATGAGGTACTCCTCTTTATTTTGTAGGCGGTTTTCAAAGCTATCCAATGATAAAACTCACTCCATTTAAATTGAGAAAAGCGTCCACTACTGGGCACTACCCAATAAAATAGCAAAACACAGACCTGCATGGCTCCCAGGGTTGTGCTAATTACTCAGTTGACGGTCGTAAAACGTGAAATGCGCAACGATGCTGCCTTCGTGGGAAAGACTTCAGCCGCCAAATGTTGTTCGCAGTGCAAACTATGCACCAACTTGTTGCTGATAAACGAGTAATTACCCTAATTGATAATAGTTTATTGTTCGAGATAGTCTATTGTTGACAATAAACTAATGTGCCAATAAAAATTTGTGGGCAATTGTCTTCCATGTCGTTATGATTAAGCAGTTTGATGAGCTAGGAAATTTCTGGAAATTAGTACCTTTCTCCTAAATTAGTATAGCCAGCCTTAGAAAATGAGCAAGTTTTGCACAGGGAGTTTGTGATGGCTGAACAATTTGATGTCATTATTATTGGTGGTGGTCACAATGGATTGGTGACGGCCGCTTATCTGGCTAAGGCAGGGTTGCAGGTGATTTTGCTGGAGAAACGGCCGTTTCTCGGTGGCATAGCAAGCACTGAAGAATTCTACCCAGGCTTTCGCGTGGACAACGTGCTGCACAATGCAGGCATGTTTCGCCCCCAAATTGTGCGCGACCTCTTCCTCAAAATGCAGGGTTTTGACTGGCTGTCCATCGACCCCGTTGTCTTTGCGCCCCTGCCAGATGGCAATCAGCTCACCTTATGGCGTGATAATGCGCAAACGGCCTCAGAAATTAGCCGCTTTTCCCCTGTTGATGGCGAACGGTTTGCTGAATATAACCAGATAATGTCCAAGTTCACTGAATTTCTGGAACATGCCTTAGGCCGTACCCCGCCCAATCTGAGCCAGCCCAGTGCGAGCAACATGACACCGTGGCTGGGTGTCGGTAAAAACGTGTTGGGGCTAGGCGGTGAGGATCGCTATGGCTTTTTGCGGATTTTACCCATGTCGCTGGAAGAGTTTTTGTCCGAGTGGTTTGAGAGTGATGTGGTGCAAGGCGTGTTGGCTGCCCCCGGCATCACCTGTTTGCAGCAAGGCCCCTTCTCCGGCGGGACAACGTTTAATTTGCTATATCATCATTTAGGGCAGCGTTTGGGCGGTGTATCAAGCCTGGGGGTGGTGCAGGGCGGTATCGGCAATCTGGCTGAAGCCTTGTCTCGTGCGGCACAAGCGTTTGGTGCAGACATTCGGGTACAGTCGCCGGTGGTGCAGGTGTTAGTGGAAAACGGCCGTTCCACAGGCATACGCCTCGCATCAGGTGCAGAAATAAAAGCCCCCATCATCGTTTCTGGAGCCAATCCTCGTCATACATTTACCCAGTTGGTTGACCCCATTGAGCTAGACGTTTCTTTTTTGCGAGCCGTGCGGAATATCAAATATCGCGGCTCCGTCGCCAAACTGAACCTGGCGCTGAGTGGCTTGCCCACCTTCACGGCCTTACCAGATGGCGACACCAGCCGCCTACATGGGCGCATTCAAATCAGCCCCAGCCTGATATATCTGGAAAAAGCCTATGACGCCGCCAAATACGGCCGTTTCTCCGAACAGCCCTATCTCGACATCCGCATCCCCTCGTTAGCAGACCCGACACTCGCTCCCAATGGGCAGCATGTCATGTCCATCCACATGCAATACGCCCCTTTCCACCTGCGCGAGAGCGATTGGACGCAACAAAAAGAAACACTGACAGAAACCATTCTCAGCACCCTGAGCCAATACGCACCAGATTTACGCAGCCATATCCTCCATTCTCAAACGCTGACACCCCTTGATTTAGAAACGCACTATGGCTTGGCAGACGGCGGCATCTATCACGGACAGATGATGCTAGATCAACTGTTATTCATGCGCCCTGTCCCTGGCTGGGGGTATTATCGCACGCCTATCTCAGGCCTATATCTCAATGGCGCTGGCACGCATCCTGGAGGCGGTATCACGGGGGAACCAGGGCGTTTAGCCGCCCAAGAAATCTTGAAAGATTTAAAATAGTTGTTCAGACCACCGAGGGCTGAGCTTGTCGAGGGCTGAGCTTGTCGAAGCCAGGTTTCCCCATTGACAAGCTCAGGCTGCACTATCACCCAGCAAAACAAAAAAAGAAAGCCCAGTTAAGTAATTCCACTGGGCTTTCCTAATTCTAGACTATTTGTTTCTGTTCTAAAACGTTTCTAGTTATCTTTATTAAATTATCTTCTCCCTTTAATCGTATCTTAGTGTTTGTAATTAAAGGTTATTAAAGGTATTTAAAGTAATCTAAATTCTATTCTTTTTTCATTCAATCCGGTGGCTGTTCAAAAACTTTTACCGTTCACACCGGTTGTGTTGGTCAGATTATTTTCCTGACCCTGTTGTTCATCGTTTTTGTCAGCCAGTTCAAGTAACATTCTTTCACGCGATAGAAACCTCCTTTACTTTGACTAGTAAAAACCAACAATATTAAGGTTAACCTGAAAATATCATACACGTTTGGGGCATGGCATGTCAATAGCCCCAATGGGGGAATTAACCTTCGTTTTCCCTACGGAATGGGCTGGCAATGGGGGCTAAAAGCCCTATTCTACTCGAGTAAAAGAGCCTAGCGGCATGATGGTTTCTTCATTGGTTTCAATGATTTCAGCTTCTAATGTACCGTGTGTCATTTCGCGCAGGGCTTCTTGAAATTCGGGGAATTTTTCGACGGTGAACTGGGCTGTGATGGTAATGTCGGCGGCGAATTCTTCATCGAGTAAACGGCCGTTATATCCCTCAATTAATAATCTCACCCGTTCCAAATGCGTGTAAGGCAGCGCCAATAACACAGTGTGGGTTGGCACTTTTTCAGCCAACGGCAATAGCGCTAACACCGCTTTGGTCGCTTCGCTGTAGGCGCGAACGAGGCCGCCAGTTCCCAGCTTTGTGCCGCCGAAATAGCGAGTCACTACCACGGCCACATCACCCAGACCGCTGCCTTGCACCACCGCCAACATTGGCCGGCCGGCCGTGCCAGATGGTTCGCCGTCATCATTGCAATGCGCCAGCGTAGCGGCGCCAAAGCCAATTTGGTACGCAGGCACATTATGCGAAGCATCGGCGAATTCTGCTTTGATGCGTTTGATGAAATCTTTGGCTTCATCGACGGAGAAAACAGGGGCGGCGGTGGCGATAAAACGAGATTTTTTCACCTCGATTTCAGTGCGTGTTTCAGCAGCGGGGATGGGGTAGCGGTTGCTCATGATGGGATTGTAACGGCCGTTACCGAGCTTGTCGAAAGGCTTGCACTGAGCTTGTCGAAGTGGCACCTCCCACTCATGCCATTGATGAGAGTATCCGGTAGCTTTTTTGACTAAGCCTCTGGGGCAACCTAGAATGTACCGCTATGCGTAATATACTTAGTCTACTAATTGTTCTTTTGCTGCTGGCTGCGTGCCGTGCCAATCAAGAACCATCGCCAACGGCCGTTCCCACCCAACCAGCCCTGGTACAAATAACATCTGCGCCAACCATAGTGCTGACGGCAACGGCCGTTCCCCCCACACCCACTCCCACTCCCACGGCAACAAGCAAACCGACCACTCTGCCCACAGCAACCTTCACGCCCATGCCAGCTTACCCCCTTTACGCTGGGCCTCCACTCAACCGCAGCGACATCGGCATCCAAATGCACATCCAGCAAGTCAACCTCATGCCCCTCATGGATCATGTGCAGGCGCTAGATGTCGGCTGGGTGAAAACACAAGTCTCCTGGAAACTGTATCAGCCCTATCCTGACCAATATTCCGCCGACCGGCTGGCCGAATTAGATGCTTTTGTTGAAGCGGCAAATGCCAGAGACATCGCTGTCATGCTCAATGTCGCCAAAGCGCCAGAGTGGAGCCGCCCCACCACAGAACTAGATGGTCCACCCACAGAGTACGCGCATTTCCAGCAATTCATGCAGTTTTTAGCTGAACGGTATCAGGGACGGGTGGCAGCTTACGAACTTTGGAACGAATCCAACCTAAAACGCGAATGGAATGGCTCTCCGTTAAACGCGGCTGATACTGTCGCGTTGATGAAAGCGGGCGCAGACGGCGTGCGTGCCGTCGATGCCAACGCCATTCTCATCAGCGGCGCCCCCGCGACCACCGGCATCAACGATTATGTCGCCGCCATCGACGACCGTGTCTATTTACGCCAGATGCTAGATGCCGGTGTGGGCGATTTTGTCGATGTGATTGGCGTCCATCCATATGGTGCGGGAAATCCACCAGAAAGCAGCGCCAGCGATGCAGAAAGCAGCGTCCCCAGTCACAACAATCATCCCAGCTTCTTCTTCAAAGACACGCTTGACGAGTACGCGGCCATCCTGGCCGAATACGGCGTTGAAAAAGAGCTGTGGGCAACCGAATTTGGCTGGGGCAGTTTTGATGGCCTGCTCAATAAAGAAGGCACACCAGTCCCACCGCCAAAAGGGGTGGAATACATGTCCTATTTGGATGAATGGCAGCAAGCAGAATACATTTTAGCTGCCTATGAAATGGCTCATGAACGGGATAGTGTCGGGCCGCTTATCTTATGGAATCTAAACTTTGGCCCCATCCTCGGCACGCAATTTGCAGAATCTGGTTATAGTGTCCTGCGTTTGGATGAATCGGTGCGACCATCCTATTTAGCGCTGCAACATGCAGCAAAGCAATAAATATTTGCCGCCGAGCGCTAGTTATGTCAACTGAAAGTATCCGGCAAAATTATGCAAAGATGCCGTTGTCACGCAGTTTAGGCAGATTTTTAATATCTATACAGGTGTAGCCTGAGATTGTCGAAGGTGAAACCGGGCTTCGACAGACCAGTCTTCGTTTGGCTGTATAGTTACGATATTTATTCGGTTGATTTGTAAATTTTTGTTAGGCTGTCTGCTTGGTGTGACCAGTTAAAGTTGGCATGGTAATGGTAACGGCCGTTTTCTGAGAATTGTCGGCGTTTTTCACGGTTTATCAGCAGATAAACAACATCTTCAATCAATCCATCGACATCGCCCGCGACGCGTAACAGGCCAGTTTGGCCGTTTACCACGTATTCTGGCACTTGTCCTACCGCTTCGCCCACAACTGGAATGCCAAGCATCACCATGTCGGCGAGTTTGACGGGGCATTTGGTGCGGTTGAGCAGGGTGTCGTCCATGAAGTACAGGCCGACATCGGCTTGTGTGAG
>JACSSI010001097.1 GCA_014879345.1 Anaerolineae bacterium
TAGTAGGTAATACGCTCGACGGAGCCGCTGATCTGATCGGGGTCGGTCATAGCGGCTATTGTAACAAAAAGCACCACGACAAGACATGCAGGTCTAGCTGTGGCAGACCCTAAACAGATCAAATCGTCTGAAAAACAGCGCGATTCATTGAGGTTTGTGCTAATCTTATATAATATCGTTGTCTGGGGAGCCGGAAATCATCATGAAAAATGCACACGTCCAACTTTTTGATCAGATGCTCGCCACGTTCAATGAAGAAGATATTGTTGAATTGTGTTTCCGCCTCGCTATTGTCTACGATGATCTCAATGGGAAAAATCGGCGCGCAAAAACAATTTCACTCATAGCATATTGCCAACAGGCGCAGCACCTACCCGAACTTGTTGAGTTATGTCAAGAACTTAGGCCAGCAGTGAGTTGGCCGACTATAGCTGCTCTGCAAGCCGATGAATTGCAAGGTGAAGAATTATCGGCCGAAGAGCCAGAATCGGACATGGTGTCTGAGCCTGTGCGATCTGTGACACTGCCCCATGATACGCCAGCATCCGCACGATTACCGAGTTCGCCCATCAAGATACCTGTGTGGGTGTGGCGTATAGTTGGTGTGTTGCTGCTGGCGCTGACTGTTTTTGGTGCCTGGCGCTTGTGGGAAAATGCACAGGAAACGGCCGTTCCCATCATCACAAATCCGTCAGATCATACCATCGGTCTCAATCAATCCGTCAAAGGCAAAATCATTGGCTCAGGTACGCAGACATGGGCCTACACCGGTTCCCGGGAAGATGTTGATATTCGGGTAGAGGGTGGCCCGGATGACACTTTTGTTCTCATTCTCACCTATCAGGATGGTGGGCAGGCAGCTTATATTGACTATTCCGGTCGCGGAGAAGGCGAATTAGTGAAGTATTATGACCTGCAAGAAAATATGCAGATTGTTGTTGATGAAACGGAAAATGACGGTGCAGAATACACCTTATCCATCACACCATCAAACTGGAAATATCTCTGGCCTGGTGAAAGTTTCGGTGGCGAGATTCGTGGAGCCAACCCGGAAAAATTTAATTTTAGTGGTAGTCCGATACCAGTGGATATTATTCTGGAAATGACCAATGCCGAACAGCCTTCGCTGGAAGTGTATGAGCACGATGGTAAGTTGTTAATAAGCGCGGATCAGGTGGATGAAAACGGCCGTTTACTCCTCACAAACCTTATGTTGCCTGAACATGAAACCTACTACGAGATTGTCATCCGCGATTTGGCTAACGACGGGGCTGTGTTTCACATTGAGATGTGGGAAAGTGATGGGTCGTAAATCGTTTCCCATCCCCCTCTATCTATGCTAAAATAACGAACTAACGTTCTGACAAAATTCATCCTTCATCCTTCATTCTTCATCATTTTTTTGAGGTATCATGCCAAAATTCGAACTCATATCTGACTTCCAACCGACCGGCGACCAACCTGCTGCTATCGCCGAACTCATCACGGGCATCAACAACGGCGACCGTTTCCAAACCTTGCTCGGCGCCACCGGCACCGGCAAAACCTTCACCATCGCCAACATCATCCAGCAAACCCAAAAAGCTACCCTCATCCTGGCCCACAACAAAACCCTGGCCGCCCAACTCTACAGCGAATTCCGAGAATTCTTCCCCCACAACGCCGTCAGCTACTTCGTCTCCTACTACGACTACTACCAGCCCGAAGCTTACGTGCCGCGTCATGACCTCTTCATCGAAAAAGAGACCCAGATTAACGATGAGATCGACCGCCTGCGCCTGCTGGCTACCGCCAACCTGCTCAGCCGCGAAGATGTCATCATCGTCGCTTCCGTCTCCTGCATCTACGGCATCG
>JACSSI010001098.1 GCA_014879345.1 Anaerolineae bacterium
ATGAGTGTACCGCCCTTGATGTCTACGGTTCCGGGGCCATAGATGCGCTCTCCGGCCTCAAACCAGGCAAAATTGTTGCGGATCTCTTCGTCACGGGGGAATACGGTATCGAGATGGGAAACGAGGCCAATGGTACGCCCTGATTTCCCTGTTCGTGTCAGGACAAGATGCTGCCCAAAGGCGCTGTTTCGGGGGGGGATTTGTTCTGCTTTGAAGCCTAGTTTGGAAAAGGAAACGGCCGTTACCTGCCCCAACATATCAATACCCTCAACATTCGCCGTGAAGCTGTTTATTTCAACCCACTCCCGCAGCAGGGCCAGGTAGTCGGGCAAATGGGTCGTTAAGTAATCTTGTAGTTCTATGCGATTTACTGTTGCTGTCATCAAAACATCCTCTACTGCAAAGTCTTTTGCTTCTCTTGGCTGCCTCTTTTATAACATCAGATGCTTGTTTTTTCACTTTCTCTCTTTATGGCAGCATTTTGTGGTCTTTAGCGTCTTATTCGCTAAAATCAGTTTATATTCTTTACCAGGAAAGCCAAAAATGGAACAAAAATTAGACAGCGTCGATCGTGAACTGCTCAACCATCTTCAAGAAAATGCTCGTATCACCAATGCGGAACTGGCCCGTCGCGTTGATTTGTCACCTCCAGGTTTGCAGAAGCGTGTGCGCAAACTGGAAGAAGCTGGCATCATCGACCAATACGCCACCATCCTCAATCCAGAATCGGTGGGCTACGACATGCTCTGTTTTGTACAAATCACGCTGGTGCGGCACAAAGCTGAGTTTTTGCAAAATTTTATGCACGTCGTGCAAGATATTCCCGAGGTATTGGAAGCCTATCACATCACCGGTGAATATGATTATCTGCTCAAAGTGGTTATCCGAAACCGCAAGCATCTGGAAGAGTTTATTCTGGAAACGCTCAGCCCCCTGCCCGGCATGGACAAAATTCGCACCAGCCTGGTGTTGAACAAGATTAAATCGACAACGGCCGTTCCCATTTAACTAGATTTTCGATTAACGATTGTCGATTGACGATCTAGTCAAGGGCAAAGCCCTGGCTTTTGGTGAGCATAAACAAGTCATCAGTCAATTGAGTTCTAACAGCCTCAGCTTTCTCAATCACGCGACGTGTCCAGGCAGTGGTAGCATCATCTGCCACAAGCATCTCAAGTGCCTGCGAGCCAGTCAGCCAACGGTATTCATCGTGTTCTTCACTAATGGTAATAGTTGTGGGGTTGGCAATCGTGCAGAGGTAGATGAGGCCGATGAGTTCGTTTTCAGGAACGGCCGTTCCCCGGTAAAAATGCGTCGTGCCCAAAATATATAACGGCTGCACTTCTGCCCCAATTTCCTCGCGCACTTCCCGCGCCAACGCCTCATCAAAGCCTTCCCCCTGATCCACACGCCCCGTGACACATTCCCAGGCGCCCGCTGCAAAATCTTTCGTCGCGGCACGTTTAAGCAGCAAATACGTATCATTATCCGGATTGAAAATCAGCGCCCCAACACCACCCAAAAACCGTCCAACCACTGGCTCATTATCCATTTGCTTTCCTTTGCTACACAATCGAAAATCTTTAATCTTCAATCATCAATCTTTTGTATATGGCTTCAAACTGGGGAATGACAACCCGCCAGTCATAGTTTTTGGCAAACTGGATAGCATGTTGGCCGATTGCCGCTCGTTTTTCTGGGTGGTCTAATAGGTCGAGAACGGCCGTTGCCATTTCATCTTCCGTATCTGCCAGCACAATCTCACGGCCATTTTCCACCGGAAAACCTTCCGCGCCGATGCGCGTGCTCACAATCGCCAAGCCTGAGGCCATCGCTTCAATCAGCTTCAAGCG
>JACSSI010001099.1 GCA_014879345.1 Anaerolineae bacterium
CGACAAAATCGAGCTGATTCATGGCCCCGGCTGCCCCGTCTGCGTCACGCCGCTGGAAGTGATCGACAAGGCGCTGGCGATTGCCGCCAAACCGGGCGTCATCTTCTGCTCCTTTGGCGACATGCTGCGTGTCCCTGGCAGTGACAAAGATTTATTCCGCATCAAAAGCGAAGGCGGCGATGTGCGCATCGTCTACTCGCCGCTGGATGCCGTCAAAATCGCGCAGGAAAACCCAGACAAAGAAGTGGTGTTCTTTGCCATCGGCTTTGAGACGACGGCACCCGCCAATGCCATGTCGGTCTTCCAGGCGCAAAAGCTGGGGCTGACCAACTTTTCTGTCCTCGTTTCCCATGTGCTGGTTCCACCTGCTATTGAAGCGATACTCAGTTCGCCCAGCAACCGCGTGCAAGCGTTTTTGGCCGCAGGTCATGTGTGCAGCGTGATGGGAACCTGGCAGTACGAGCCGCTGGCCGAAAAATACCACGTCCCCATTGTGGTGACGGGTTTCGAGCCACTGGATATTTTGCAGGGTATTCGGCAGACGGTGGAGCAGTTGGAAAACGGCCGTTACTCAGTCCAAAATGCCTATGCCCGTGCTGTTGTGCCACAGGGCAACATTCCCGCCCAAAAGATGCTCGCCGACGTCTTCCAAGTGACAGACCGCACCTGGCGCGGCATCGGTGAAATCCCGCAAAGCGGCTGGGAACTCAGCGAAAAATACACCGCCTTCGACGCCGAAACCAAATTCGACGTCAGCGACATCCATACCGAAGAATCCCCCCTCTGCCACAGCGGCGAAGTATTGCAAGGGCTGCTCAAACCCAACGAATGCCCCGCCTTCGGCAAAGAATGCACGCCCCGCAAACCCCTGGGCGCCACCATGGTCTCCAGCGAAGGCGCGTGCGCGGCGTATTACCAATATGGCAGATTTATCACTCTAGACAGCGTTGCTAACAGTTAACAATCAACAGAGAACAGTCAACGAGCAACTAGACTACTCGACTATTTGACGACAGGACTACATGACTAATCAACTCAACTTCGAAGGCTGGACTTGCCCCATGCCCCTCCGTGACTATCCCAATATCGTGCTGGGACACGGCGGCGGTGGCAAATTGTCGGCCGAACTGATCGAACATCTCTTTGTACCCGCATTTGAAAACGAAGCCCTGGCCAACCTGGGCGACTCGTCCATTTTGGATTTGAACGGCACGCGCATTGCCATGTCTACCGATTCGTTTGTGGTACGGCCGTTATTCTTCCCCGGCGGTAATATCGGCACATTGGCGGTACACGGAACCGTCAACGACATCGCCATGAGCGGCGCCAAACCGCTCTACTTGAGCGTCGGTTTCATCATTGAGGAAGGACTGCCGCTCGACCAACTCGGCGCGATTGTGGAGAGCATGGCGGCGGCGGCCAAAGAAGCTGGCGTGCAGCTCGTCACCGGCGACACCAAAGTGGTGGACAAAGGCCACGGTGACGGCATTTTCATCAATACCAGCGGCATCGGCCTCATCCCCGACGGCATCGACATTGGCCCCCACCGCGCCCAACCAGGCGATGTGGTCATCGTCAGCGGCACGTTGGGCGACCACGGCATGGCAATCATGAGTGTGCGTGAAGGGCTGGAGTTCGAGACGGCCATCGAGAGCGATTCAGCCGCCCTCAACGGCATGGTCGCCGATATTCTCGCCGTCTGCCCCGATGTCCACGTGCTGCGCGACCCCACAAGGGGCGGCGCGGCTTCCTCGCTCAACGAAATTGCCCAGGCTTCCCGGGTAGGCATTGCTTTGGATGAGAACAAGATTCCGGTGAAAACGGCCGTTTCTTCCGCGTGTGAACTGTTA
>JACSSI010001100.1 GCA_014879345.1 Anaerolineae bacterium
CTGCCGCCAGCCCAAACCCACGCCTGGCACATCGTCGCCGATGTCAATTATGACAGTGCCGCCGTCACCCGCCTGGCAAACTTTTTGAACCAGGATAACGACACCCGCATCGCTGAATTAGAAACCGACATTGACTGTGGCACGGACAGCCTCATCCGCATTGTGGGTGCGGCTGATGGCCTGCAACTGTCAGCGCAAGCCACCACCACCGCCCATCACTTTGCCAATGTCCTCTTCAACGTTATGCGCGGCGGCATTTTTGCCAACGGCTACCAGCTTGATCGCGCCGATTTTCTAGCCTTCATTCAGGTTCGCAATCACCAGATTTTAGCGGCACAGGCAGACTGGTTTGCCGCTTTGCCCAGGCAAATGAGCATCAGTGACTTGTATGAGCGGGCGAATGCTTCGGGCAATGTCGACATCATTCGTCTTTGCTGCGAATATCTGCCGCTCACCTTTAGCAGGCGGCACGGCGATCCCAGTCGTCCCTGGAACCAGTTTTCCATTAACGTCAAACAGGCCGATGGTTCACCCCGTCTCGATTATCAAGGGAATTGGCGCGATATTTTCCAAAATTGGGAGCCGCTTACCCTGTCCTTTCCAGACTATGCCGTGGGCATGATCGCCAAATTCCTCAACGCCACCACCGCCGACGGTTACAATCCTTATCGTGTTACCCGCGAGGGTATCGAGTGGGAAGTGCCGGAACCGGATAATCCCTGGGCTAATATTGGCTACTGGAGCGATCATCAGATTATTTATCTGCAAAAATTGCTGGAGATTACCCATCAGGTGCAGCCTGGGGTATTGGCCGAGTTGTGGCAGCGGCCTATCTTTGCTTATGCCAACGTGCCTTACCGCCTCAAACCGTATCAGGAGATGTTGGCAGATTGGTACAATACCATTGAGTTTGATTGGGAAAGTGAACGTGACATAGAAACGGCCGTTTCCCAAATCGGCACCGACGGCCGTTTACTGCAAAATGAAGACGGCACAATCCTGCACACCAATATGGTCGAAAAATTGCTGGTCTTGCTGCTGGCAAAACTGACCAACCTCGTGCCAGAAGGCGGCATCTGGATGAGCACCCAGCGCCCCGAATGGAACGATGCCAACAACGCCCTCGTAGGCAAGGGGCTATCCGTCGTCACCACGGCTTACTTGCGCCGCTTTGTCACCTTCTGGCAGGCACAGCTAACCGAATCAGAAGCCGACCTGTTTACAGTCAATTCTGCCATTGCCGACTTGTTTACAGAGGTTCAAACTATTTTTGCCGCATACCAGTCACACTTGCAAACTGGCTTTGACGACCAGGCACGACGTTCGGTGCTGGATGCCCTGGGCGCAGCCGCCACTGCTTATCGCAGCACACTGTATCAGCAGGGATTGCCCGCCGAGCAGACCAGTTTGAGCCGCCACACATTGCAAGATTTCCTGGCGTTGGCACAGCGCTACCTCGACCACACGCTGCACGCCAACCGCCGTCCTGACGGCATGTACCACACGTACAATATCCTCAGTCTGGTTGATGACCAGCGTGCGGCCGTCGAAAATCTCTACTTGATGTTGGAAGGGCAGGTCGCCATTCTTTCGGCTGGCGTGCTGACAGCCGACGAGGTGTTGACCTTGCTTCAGGCCATGCGCCACAGCGATCTCTACCGCGCTGACCAGCATTCGTATACCCTGTATCCCAATCGCCACCTGCCAGGTTTCCGCCAAAAGAACAACGTGCCTGCTGGCCGTGTGGCGGATTCTGACTTGGTGGCTGCTTTGACAGCGGCTGGCGATTTGCGTTTGTTGGGCGTGGATGAGGCGGGGGTATATCACTTTAACGGCCGTTTCCGCAATG
>JACSSI010001101.1 GCA_014879345.1 Anaerolineae bacterium
GAAGCGTTTTGGGTCAGCATTGGCAAAACGCCCGCCGATTATGCCCAACTGACCTGGGGTAATTTCTTCCTGGCTAATCTCCTACCCGTTACCATTGGCAACATCATTGGTGGCGCGTTGATGGTCGGGTTTGGCTACTGGTTCATCTACCTGCGCCCCAGTTGGACGGGCAAGGCATCTTTTCGGCCCTAAGAAAAAGGTGGCAAAGTTGTAGAGTTGCAAGGTGTTTGCGCATCACATTTACCCTGCAACTCTGCCACCTTGCAACTAAAAATAGGTGACATATGTTACGATTTTTGCAGAATTACCCCAAAGCGATGGAAACAATTTATGATGCGGCGCATAGTGCTATTAAGCCTTTTGCGCGGTGGTTGAAGCCAAACGGCCGTTTAGAACCCATCATGATTTGGGGCGAATCCGTCGGCAAAGGGGCTGTGTTCGACTGCCAAATGTGTGGGCAATGCATCCTGCACTCCACCGGCATGACCTGCCCCATGACCTGCCCCAAAAATCTGCGCAACGGCCCCTGCGGTGGCGTGCGTACCAACGGTCACTGCGAAGTCAAACCAGACATGCGCTGTGTGTGGACGGTCGCCTATGAACGCAGCCTGCAAATGCCCAAATACGGTCACGAATTCATCCAAATCCAACCACCCGTTAACCGCCGTCTCGAAGGGACTGCCTCCTGGGTCAACATGCTGGCTGGCACGGATACCATCACACCGAAAGGCTGGGTAACGCCGCCTACCGATATTTCCGTAGAACGTAGTGCGTAGTGCGTAGTTTTCTACGTTCTACGCACTACGCACTACGTCCTAAAAACTATGAATAACGAACCCCAATTCAAATCTGATAGCCGTTTAGAAAGAGTCTTACGTTCAGGGCGCTTTGCCGTCACGTCTGAGCTGAATCCGCCGGACAGCGCTGACCCAGAGGATGTGTATCGCGCCGCATTGGTTTTGTCTGGCGTGTGCGATGGCATCAACGCCGTCGATGCGTCCGGGGCGCACTGCCACATGTCGAGCGTCGCCATTTGCGCCTTGCTCACCCGCGCTGGCTACGACCCCGTGTTTCAAGTGGCTTGCCGCGACCGCAACCGCATTGCCATCCAGGGCGACTTGTTGGGCGCGGCGGCGATGGGCGTGGGCAATGTCTTGTGCATCACGGGCGATGATGTAACGGCCGGCGACCAGCCCGAAGCGAAGCGCGTTTTTGACTTCGACTCCATCCAACTGCTCAACACAGCGCGAACCATGCGCGACGAAGGCATGTTCCTGAGTGGACGCAAACTCACCACCCCACCCCGTCTTTTTCTGGGCGCCGCCGCCAATCCCTTTGTGCCGCCGTATGAGTGGCGACCACTACGTCTAGCCAAGAAAATCGCCGCCGGTGCCGATTTTATCCAGACGCAATATTGCTTCGATATTCCCCGTTTACAAGAATATATGAAGCGCGTCCGCGACATGGGCTTGCATGAAAAAGCGTTCATCTTGATTGGCGTTGGCCCCTTGCGCTCTGACAAAGCCGCCGAGTTTATGCGCAGCAAAGTGCCGGGCATTGTCATCCCGGACGACATCATTGAGCGCCTACGCAAGACACCAAAAGCGCAGAAGATAGCCGAAGGCAAGCAAATTTGTGTGGAAATTATTCAACAGGTGCGTGAAATTGAAGGGGTAGCGGGGGTGCATGTGATGGCGTACCGACAAGAAGAATTGGTGGCTGAAATTATTGATGAAGCTGGTTTGCTGCCGAGGCCGCGGAGAACGGCCGTTTTGCCACCCTATTAAACCGGTAAGAGCAAGTAAAATTTCTTCCAGACCTCCGAATTATTCCTCTCTCCAGCAGATGG
>JACSSI010000093.1 GCA_014879345.1 Anaerolineae bacterium
CATCGCCACCACTGAATCCTTCCGCCACCTTGCTGAAAAACATTGTGAATGTGATTTGGGGCATTTGTTTGCAGAGTGGGTTTACGCACAGTAATCAGTTTTCAGTGACCTGCCAACTGAAAGTTGATTACGAAGCAGTACCTCTATGCTAGGACAATAGATTTTTCCGTTTAAACAAAGTTTGTAACCTCTGCCAGCTATAAATAAGTCATAACCAAATAGAGAGTGGCGCTGCACAGTATTGGAACCAAAGAGCCGTCGCCGAAATAACCTAACCTGACATTGACGCAACATCGTAGCTAACATTACAGCCTCATTATCACTCTGGACGTTCTTTCAATACAACCGCATCATAGCAACATCGACGCATCATCACAGCTAACCTTATAGCCTCATCGCTGATACATCGACACCACATTGACGCTAACATCGCAGCCTCAACATTGACGCAACGCAGCCGCATTGACGCTTCATCACAGAATCATCGTAGCTAACTTTACAGCCACAATGCAGCAACATCGAAGCAACATTAATCTACTGTCAACGCCACACTAACAAGGGAAGAGTCTCACCAAAAGGTGAGCTCTTTTCTTGTATTTAGAGGTCGATCCGACGGGTCGGCCTCTTATTTTTTTGCCAGATGCTGCAATAATGCCTGCAACCCCCACAAATAGCTGTGCCAGCCAAAGCCACAAATCTGCCCCACACAAACTGGCGCAATAACAGAATTGTGCCTGAATTCTTCTCGCGCATGGATGTTGGAAAGATGCGCTTCAACGGTTGGCAAGGCGACTGAGGCAATCGCATCTCGCAGGGCATAACTGTAGTGGGTGAATGCACCTGGATTAAAGAGAATGCCGTCTGCCCAGTTTCGGCCTACGTGGATAGCGTCAATCAGGTCTCCTTCATGATTGGACTGTTGGATACGCAGATCCACGTTTTGCTGTTTGGCAAATTTTGTCAATTCCTGGTTGATGCTGTCTAACGTCATTTTGCCATAAACTTCTGGCTGACGTGTGCCGAGCAAGTTCAAATTGGGGCCATGTAAAACGAGTATATTTGTCATGCCATCCTCCATCACTGGGAGCGCGGACAGCTTGTCCGCGCTCCCAATCTATTCCTGAACGGCCGTTATCGCCGCCAGCACATCCTCTTTAGCCACATTCCCCTGCACAAACGCATCCCCCACATCATGGATCAGCACAAAACGCATCATGCCAGCCGCTTTTTTCTTGTCGCTGCCCATGTAGTGATACATTTCTTCAGCGTCTAAATGTGACGGGATGCGCGTGGGCAAGCCCACATTTTCTAGCACCTTTTCGATGCGCAGTTGCAGCGCTGGGTCACATTCTTCCAGCCGCGCCGACAAGTTAGCCGCCGCTACCATGCCCATCGCTACCCCTTCGCCATGCCGCACGGTGTAGCCGCTCACCTGCTCGATAGCATGACCAAAGGTATGGCCTAAATTTAATGTGGCACGAATGCCATGTTCGAAGGGGTCTTCCTGCACCACGTCACGTTTTACTTGAATGGCGTCAGTGACGAGAGATTGAAGATTGAAGATTAAAGATTGATTATCAGGGTGCAATTTCCAATTGCCACTCTCTAATCTCTGAAGCAACTCCTCGTTTGCCAGGAGACCGTGTTTGA
This sequence comes from Anaerolineae bacterium, assembly GCA_014879345.1. GTDB lineage: Bacteria > Chloroflexota > Anaerolineae > Promineifilales > Promineifilaceae. The sequence continues at coordinate 1,651 of JACSSI010000093.1, forward strand.
CCACTTCAGCCATGCCGGAAGCGAACTCTTCTGGGGGCAGGGTTTGAAAGGTGGACAGGTCGGCGATAACGGCCGTTGGCTGTTTAAACGCCCCGATGAGATTTTTGCCCTGGGGCATGTCCACGCCTGTCTTGCCGCCCACACTGGCATCAACCATAGAGAGCAGCGTCGTCGGGCATTGCACAAAGTCGATGCCGCGCATGTAGCTGGCCGCCACGAACCCGGTCATATCCCCGACTACGCCGCCACCCAGTGCCACCAGCGTGCCTTTTCGGTCTAGCCCGGCGGCAAATAGCTGGTCGTAAATCGTTCGTACCGTCTCCAGCGTTTTGTTTTCTTCACCCGCTGGCACAGTAACGACAGCCAACGCACCTTCAATTTTATGGGCATGAAGCGGCCCCACGTTTGTATCCGTCACCACGACAAACGGGCCATTGATGCGAGCAAGTTCTAATAAATTCGGCAGCAAATCCTCGCCGACAATTACGTTATATTCTCCAGTGGGATGGGTTACGGGTAAGGTTTGGTAGTGTGTTTTCATTGGTTTCCTTTTTTAATGCGTAATGCGTGAGAAAACCTCACGTTTCACACCTCACGCATCTCGTCCACAATTTCTTGAGCCACTTCTGCCGGTGTTTTGCCGGTGGTGCTTATTGGGGGAAAACGGCCGTATGCTTCACGGCGCTGGTTGAGTAGTTCTTGAACTCTGGCAGCGGGATCAGGCACATTGAGCAACGGCCGTTTCTCCCCCGCACTAACCCGAGCCACAATCTCTTCTGGCTCCGCCACCAGGCAAAAGACACGGCCGTTTTCCATCAAAGCCGCCGCATTACCCTCATCCAGCATCAAACGACCGCCGGTAGCAATCACCATGCCATCCATTTTGGCAAAGGTTAACGCAGCCGTTCGCTCTAATTGGCGAAACGCGGCTTCACCCGCCTCACGAAAAATATCAGCAATAGAACGGCCGTCTTCCGCCTCAATCCACTCATCCGTATCCACAAAGTCATACGCCAACTGTTTGGCAATCAATCGGCCAACCGTTGACTTCCCTGTTCCCATAAATCCAGTTAAAACAATATTTGCTCGTCTCATATTGGGAATTATAGCGGCAAAGGAGCAGAGTGGCAGGGTTGCCACCTTGCCACCTTTAAAACGTCATGGAACAAAATCAAACACCTCATCGTTATATGTCTTACACCCGCAAACGCGGACAATTTTTGCGAATAAGCAAGGAGACAAAACGATGTCAAAAACAAAAACAACTTTAATGGTTCTATTTTTATTGGGGATAACGGCCGTTCTCATCGCCTGTAATCCCGCTGCCAGCACAGCCACCGCCGCCCAAGCGCCGTTAAGCAATGGCGGCATTACCGTCGTCGGCCAGGGTGAAGCGTATGGCACACCCGATCAGGCCGAAATTCAGGTTGGTGTCGAAACTTTCGCGCCGACAGTCAGTGAAGCCACCGCTCAAAACGAAGCCACCTTGCAACAAATCATGGATGCCCTCGCGGCTCAAGGCATTCCCGCCGAAGATATTCAGACCACCAACTACAGCTTATGGGCAGAACAAATCTATGGCGACAACGGCCCCGAAGGCATTGCTGGCTACCGTGTCAACAACCAGGTCAACGTTATCATCCGGGATATTAACCAGGTCAGTGATGTGTTAACGGCCGTTACCGAAGCAGGCGCAAACTCCATCTACGGCATCAACTTCAGCGTCGCAGACCCGGCAGCATTGGAAGAAGAAGCCCGTGCCGCCGCCATGGCCGATGCGCAGGTGCGTGGTGAATCGCTGGCAAATTTAGCAGGTGTTGAACTGGGTGATGTGATTGTGATTAGCGAAGTAATCGGCCAACCCATTGCCCCAATAGGCGGCAGCATGGCAATGGCCGACATGGCCGCCTCTGGCCCCAGCATTTCCCCCGGACAATTGAGTTACCTTGTGCAAGTCCAGGTAACCTATGGCATTCAATAATGTGGCATTCAAGAACGTAGCATTCAAGAATGTGGCATTATTAAATGCCTACTAGCTGCCCAGGCTGCCCCTGATCCTGCGCAGTTGACTTGCACAGTTTCCTCCCCAAGAAGCCGCCCTCGATTGAGGGCGGCTTCCCATTTTCTCAATCCAGCCACCGATCATTAAGCTTATCAAAGTGCCACCTTGCCGCTTTAAAAACAAAAAGACCACTCAACAATGAATGGTCTTCTCTCATTTCCTGGTGACTCCAGCAGGGATCGAACCTGCGACATGCTGATTAAGAGTCAGCTGCTCTGCCAACTGAGCTATGGAGCCAAACTATATATTTTTCAACATGCGCATCGTGATTTCTCAAATGCAGCCTTGAATTATACTGATTTTCCTGTTCACGGCAAACCAAAATTCAACCCCATAGAAGCTCACAAGTCTTGAAAAATAAACAAGCCTGCCGTCTTGCGATGGCAGGCTTGTCTTAAAAAAAACCCTTTCCAGGCAGAACTATTCGTACGCCAGGGTTTCGCGCACGCTCAATCGGGACGCATTCCAGGCTGGAATTAGACTGGCTAAGGTAGCAATCACCAACACTGCAAACAACCAGCCAATCGCGCCATTTGTCGAAAAACTGTAGGTTAAAGGCGTCTCCATGAAGGCAATGCCCACAGCATCGCTCAACAATTTACCTATCGGATAGGCCATCAGAGCGCCCAATACCCAGCTAATAAACCCGACGAAAATGCCTTCAACCAGCACAATCCGCATCACAGACCCGTCAGAAGCGCCAACAGCACGCATTACCCCAATTTCTCGGGTGCGCTCCATTACGTTAATGCTCATCGTACCAGTCAGGCCAAGGCCGCCAACAACTGCAATCAAAACGGCCATCACCGCCAGGAATATCACAATGATATTGAATTGATACTCGATAGCTTCCCGGATTTCAGCGACGGTTTCTGTGCCGCCAACTTGATAACCCGCTGCTTCAAAATGCTCTTTCAACCGCAGCGCCAACGCTTTCTGCGCCGCCGGGCTGTCGTTGGTTGCTATGATCTGCAAGCCACCAGTCTGCCCCACGTAATTCAGTTCACGAGCCAGGAAGGGACGGTTGACATAGGCAATGCTGCCTGTCATGACACCTTTGACGATGCCGACGACTTCCCATTCGCGTTCCTTGCCTTCGATATCCAGTGTGATCATGTCGCCGACCTGGATGTCTGGCTCGTCTTTGAGGTACAGGGTATTGAGGACGACGGCGTTGGTATCATCTGGTTGCAGCCAACGGCCGTTTATCATCGTCGGCTTAATAATTTCAGTTTCCGCGACGGTGCCAAGCACGCTCACATTAGGTCCTTCTTCGCCACTGGGACGAATACGACGAGCCGTGTTCTCGACCCAACTGTCAGCACTTGCCACCCCTGCCACCGACAGCGCCTCTTGCTGCAACACTTCAATGCGGTAAGAACGGTCAAAATTCATGCTCACTTCGTACGCGAAATAATCCAAAGCATCATCCAACGTCGCCAACAGGGAAGATTGCACACTCATAATGCCGATGAAAATTGAGCCGCCTAAAATCAGTGTAAACAACGTAAATATCAATCTTGCCTTACGCCGAATGGTATTGCGAAAGGAAATCCGCATGGGACGTGAAAAGGACAGCTTCGTCGTGAACCAGTTCAAAACACGATCCATCCTGCTTTTGCCAAAATGCCCCTGCCCCAAGCCCATCTCACTGAGCGCTTCACGCACCGTAATACCCGATCCTCGGAAAACGGGATACGCAGCCGCTAATAACGGCACTAAAATACCAACTGCCAATTCCACAGCCAATGCCTGAGGCGGAATCCGGAAACCTAGGATGTCGAAGTTGATCAAGTCTGCCATATAGTTTGTCAGACCATAAGCCGCCAACGCGCCCAGAGGAATGGCAACAAACAAAGAGAGGATGCCAAAACACAACACCGTCACCATGTACATTTGCACAATTTGGCCGCGTGTGGCACCCACCGCTTTCATGATGCCAATTTGCTGGGTATGTTGTGCCAACAGCCCGTTGATGATGTTGATCACCAGGAAACAACTGGCAAACAAAGACAAAACACCCATGACTCCCAGGATAATAAACATCGGCTGCACGGCTTCATTGGCTGGATGTTTGCCGGGTTCTGGTATCCATGTCCAATAGACATTTAGCCCCGCTTTTTCCATCTTGTTCTCGACTAAATCAGCGACTTCACGAATATGCGCTTCATCATAGCGGTCGCCTTCAACCTGGATTTGCAACTCACTGAAATAGGGTTCATAACCAAGCCAATCCAGGGTATCCATGCCGATGTAGGCAAAGGGAGAGCCCATAAATGCAGCCGGCGGTTTGTTCATGTCGTGCACCAGGCCAGATATGACTAATTCTCTGATTTTGCCATCGGCCACTTCCACCGTAATGGTGTCACCGACTTCGGCATTGGTCATGTAGAGGGAATCGCGTTCCAGCAGAATTGTTTTCTTGGGCGGCGGCCAGGCGCCACCGGCCGGGGCCAAGACGTTGAGCTTCATGTTTTCAAAATCTTCGATGGCTTCAACGTTCAGCGGCTTCCATTCGTCTGGGCCGACTTGAATCCGCATCGTTTCGCTGCGCCGCGCATCGACTTCCGTCACTTCATCCATACGGCGCAGGCTGTAGAGCAAATCTTCCTCAAATGCGCCTGGGTATAGATGGGCATTTGCCGGATTGCGTGCCAGATAGCCCTCGGTTAAATCATTATCCATCATGATTTGGGTACCCATAATCATGCCAATCGAGAAAACGCCCACAGCGATGGAAAGGACGACGAGGGTTGTTCTTATTTTATTGCCCCACAAATCGCGTAGGACTTTATGCCAGCGTGGTCTTAACATAATATTCCCCTCCTGGTGAATAATCCAGGAAGATTAAAGATTGATGCCCACATGCACCAAATTTTTAATCTTTACTCTTTAATCTTTTTTAAAGCTTGAGTTGATGAGTATATCTATACTGATGCGGCTTTTACCCGTTGGTCAGCGACGCGGCTGACTGCCTGGTGCATGGCAGGGGAAGAGCCGACAAGGTTGTGGAATGTATCTTTTTCGAGAGCAACGACGTTAACGGCCGTTTCCCCACTAGCTTTAACCGTTGCCATCCGCGTGCTCCCGTTGAGAATAGCAATCTCGCCAAAATATTGACCCGTTTGCAAATGAGCTACCACTTTCTGATCACCATTGCCATCCGGCACCAACACATCAGCCTGCCCTGCTGTCACCAGATAGAACTTGTCAGGCAAATCACCTGCCTGGATGATGGTATTTCCGGGTTGATACGTTTGCGGCTGAATCTGGCGGGTGGCCTTGAGCAGCAAATCATGGGTGAGCATCGGGAACACCTTCGTCAAATGTTCATTCAAGATACTGCCATCTGCCAGGGTTACGGTACGGCCAACACGGCGAGCCAGATCATTATCATGCGTCACCATCAGAATCGTTTTGCCACTGTCTACCAGATTGTGAAACAGTTCAAAGATAGCAATGGCTGAACGAGAATCCAGATTGCCCGTCGGCTCATCGGCCACCAGAATCGGCGGGTCGTTGGCCAGGGCGCGAGCAATCGCAGCCCGTTGCTGCTGTCCACCTGAAACCTCTGAGGGCAGTTTGTGAGCCTGGTCGGCCATATCAACTTGTTCGAGCAAATTCATGGCGATGGCTTCACGATCTTTTGAATCATGAACTTTGCAAAAATCCATCGGGAGAATGACATTTTCCAGAATAGAGAGCATGGGCAGCAGTTGGAAAAACTGGAAGATGACACCGATATTGCGGCCGCGCCACTGAGCCATCGGCCCTTCTTTGAGGGTGTGCACAGGCAGACCGTCTACCAAAATTTCGCCTGACGAGGGGCGGTCGATGCCGGTGATCATGTTGATCATGGTGGATTTACCGCTGCCAGATTTGCCAACGACAGCGACGAATTCGCCGCGATCAATGGTGAGCGTAACCCCATCTAATGCGATAAAGTTTCCGACTGGGGTTTGATATGCTTTTACAACATCGCGCAATTCGATGAGATGATTATGGGGGCGTGGGTGGGAAGCCACTATGCTATTGGTGCTAATGTCTTGTTTTCTGAATCGTTTCCACATGACAACCTCCTGTGGTTGTTTCCAGCAAATTCAACCACTATACGGAGGAGCTTTGGATCGGTTGCAGAAGTTTGCCCACAAAATGAGACCAATCTTCAGAGATTGGCCTCATTTGCAAGTTATTTATTGTTTCTTAGGGGGTGATGTTTGGGGATAAATATTCAGCCGATACCCAGCCAACTTGCCCGTCTACTTCAACTAGCTGCCAGAGGACACCTTCCGCTTCAACCTGCTCATCCAGGATGATGACGACACTGTTTTCGGCCAGTTGAGCGAGCGAGGTTCCCGTACGGCTGGGTGTTTCGCGGAAATTGAGGCCAAAGGGGTAAGTGACAACGGCCGTTACCGGTGTCGGTGTTGGCGTAAACGTCATCGTGGGAGTGAGCGTAGGCGTAGCAGATGGCAGCAGCGTCGCCGTCGGCAGCAGCGTCGCCGTTGGCTCAGGCGTATTTGATGGCACTGGCGTTTGTGTGGGCGGCTCCGTGGGCAGCGGTGTTGACGATGGCGTGGGTGTGAGCGTGGGAGAGGCCGTTGAGGTTGGCGTAGCCGTAGGCGCAATCAACGGATCCATTTCTGTAACCCGGATCACCGCCATCGTCAACGCGATCTCTTCAATAATCCCTTCTCCAGACAAAATACCACCAATGCTTTCTTGTAAATCCTTAACCACATAATATGGAATTGCATTCGGTGTACGTACAACCAAATCTAATTCCAGGAAACCATTTTCAAACGCCACAATCTCCATGCTATCCAACCTGCCGCCAACAATCTCACCCACTTGTGCTTCCGTCACCTCTCGGATACGGGTTAAGTTTCGCTGTTCTTGCGCCAGTTCATAAGTTGTAAAAACCAGCAAAAAAGAGACCAGGCCCAATAGTAAAATGGATACACGAATGGCACGGGTTTGTGTCCGTTTTCTTTCTTTACGCGCCGCAGCAGGCCGATAACCTAAAATCAAAAACATCAACGCCGCCGCAAAACTAATCGCCACAAAGTTTGTCGTAAATAAGAGCAAAGCACCCAGCGGCAGCCGGAAAACATTCCCTGCCTCCCCCATTTGATAGAAAGCAGACAAAGCACGGGTGAAGGTAATGCCAACAGTCGCCAGCGGGGGCACCAGGGCGGCGGCAATAGCTACCCCTGGCAAAGCACCAGCCGCGTCCGAACGGCACAACGCATAAGCTGCTGCCAGACCCGAAAACAAGGCGATGGCCAGGTCTAGCAAACTAGGCTGCGTACGGACTAATATCTCATGAGAGAGGGGTATGTTAAGGGCTAATAATTCTGCAATCATGCCCACCAGCACCGCCATCACAGCGCCTTTAAACACGGCGCCCACGGAGCGGCGTAAAAATCGGGCATCACCTAACACAACGGCCAAACCAGAGCCAATAATGGGTGACATGAGCGGCGCCACGAGCATGGCTCCAATGACGACGGCCGCACTGTTGGCAATTAAACCAAGCGCGGCAATCATGGCGGCTAATGTGATGAGCATGAAGTAATCAATATCTGGGCGAGCATTACGCCGGATTCGCACATAGGCTTCAGTTCGTTGACTGATGTCCAGGCGCGGCAGCCATTTCCGAATCCGCCAAGTGAGGTTGCCCGTTAATTGATGCGGCTGGCGCACCACAGCCACGGGTCTTTTGCTGGTTCGGACTACCACTCCAGGAATATCACCAAAAAGCACCTTATCCATGGAACTCTCACGGCTGGCACCGATCATAACCAGGTCATATCCATCACTGACTTCATTCACGATGGCATCAGACACAGAGTCAGCGAAGGTGACTTTACTCTTAATGCGTTTGCCCGCATCAACATACTCTAATAACTGGCGCATCCGTTCCTTACCAAATCTTTCGTCACCTGCATTTTGGCTGCCAACGACGACATACATAACAGTGACTTCAATTTGTGGGGTAAGCGGAAGCAAAAAGGTGAGGGCGTGGGCGGTATTAGGGCCACCGGCTGTCGGTACTAAAATACGGGTTAGCTGCTGTCTGCCAGAGGCAGCTTCTTCTCCTTCAATTTCGATACGATCACCGCGCATAGCAACAACGCCGCAATTCAACTTGACATAATCATGGCGAGTAGGGCTGTCGGCATGGACAACCAAGAGGTCGATGTTAGCCTTGCGGATAAGCTCTTTTAAGGCACGATTCACATCTGCGGCATAGATGATGAGGACATGGGGGGTGTGATCTTCTCTGCATTTTTCTTTGACTTGGGCGATGATGTCTTGGCAGGCGGCTATGCTCTCTTCACTTTCGTCTGGCACAAAAACGGCTGCTACCAACTGTCCATGGTTATCACTAGCCAATGCCGAACTTAAAGCAAATGCTCGCCCCAAATCTTCATCGGGTGAGAGCAAAATCAAGACGCGCCATACAATGCCTTCTGGAATGGAACCCTGGAGAATTTTCATGACCAGGAGTATATTAAAATTGCAAATTTAATAAAGGAATTGACCAATCATACTTTTGTGTCATTTTTATACGCACTTTTTTTGTTTATACTCACCACATGAAAACGGCCGTTCCCGAGCAAACACGCCAGCAAGCATACACCACCTATGTCATCCTCAGCATTGGGCTGGTGTTTATGCTGATGTCCTTGGCGCTGTCCCTGGTGATGATAGCTGCGCCGCAGAAAACGGCCGTTTCCGCCACACCCGCCCCCCCTGTTGAAATCATTCACACCAGCATCGATCCGGTGCAAACGGCCGTTAATGTCAAAACAATCACCTGGCAGCGAGAAGATTACACCTGGAAACTAACACCACGCGCTCAAATCCAGATAGTGGGGCGTGTTTTGAGCCGTCAAACCTACAGCCGTGATTGGCAGTCAGAAATTTCCCCGCTGGATTTAGCCATCGGTTGGGGCGAACTCAACGACACCAAGGTAGACAAGTGGGTACGATGGCAGCAATCCAGTCGCTGGTATTACTATCGCTGGCCGGATGAAGCCCCTTACGATGAAAAATACCTCCGTACCCATTCCAGCAACATCCACATCATACCCGCCACCGAAAGTTTAGAAACCGCCCTGCTGAAAATTGATGAAGACGACACAATCACCCTGGAAGGCAAACTCGTCGATATTGAAGCAACCAGCGAAACCAGACGGTGGTTGAGCAAAACCTCTCTCACCCGCACAGATTCCGGCAATGGTGCGTGTGAAATCCTTCTCGTAGAACGGCTCATCTGGAACGGCCAAACATACCAATAACAACAATTGCGCATCCACACATAGTTAGTACCCTGCCCTGATTTTTGGCAGCAATTCTCAATTTGAAACCTAGTTGTAGGGGCGGGACAGGCGGATCATGTTTTTGCCAGTCACCAA
>JACSSI010001102.1 GCA_014879345.1 Anaerolineae bacterium
GAGAGGCTGCTAAATAACGATTATCAGGACTAAAAGCCAGTGCTGGTATCCAACCATTAAGATTCTCTATGAGGGTTATTGTGGGGTTTGCGTTATCAGGGGTGGATAAATCCCAAAGCTTTATATTGCTTTGACTGTTTTCGTAAATGACAACGGCTAACCAACGGCCGTTTGGACTAATGATGACCTGCTCGGGGAAAACATGATGTCCAGGGGGAATTGGTAAACCTGTTAATGTCAGTGGTGTCAAAGAACCAGGAATATCCGCTGCTGTTAAATCCCAACGATTTAGGGTGTCGTCGCTGCTGGTAAACAACCAACGACTATCTGGGCTGACGACGATATTTTCAGCTGATGATTCGTGTCCAGATAATACCAATCCTTCCTTGATGGAAGGCAGCTTGTCTGTTTCCCAGAGGCGAATCGAGTGGTCATTAACACCGCTTATCAACCAGCGGTTATCAGGGGTAAATGTTACTTTGTTGACGCCATATTCATATACTTGGTATTCGATTGGCTCAGTTGACGGATTTTCTGCGGTTAGATCCCAAAATATAAGTTTGCCGTCTTGCCCGGCTGTGACCAGCCAGCGGGAATCAGGGCTGATCGCTAAATCATTGACTGTTCCATAATGCCCAGGCAAAAGAAGCGAGGATGTGCCAATTTGCGGGGCTGTTAAATCCCATAATCTGGCTGTGCCGTCTTCGCTGGCAGAGGCTAACCAATGGTTATCAAGACTGAGGGCAACGGCCGTTATATCTCGTGTATGTCCGTGTAGCCCAATGCCTCCCATCGTTGACACTGCTTTGAAAAATGCATCTTCAGCGACTGGCTCCGGTGGCAAGCCAATATCATTTGTTTGGCGCAGCGCTTCCATTGCCAGCAATAAACTGCGTTGGGGCATGGCTTCCCCTTCTCCCATCGAGTAGGCCGCTAGTTCCCGCGACTGGTGTTGGCTGGCCTGTATCTCTTTTTCAGCTTCTGTGGTAGCAATGACGGAAACGGCCGTTGCTAACTGCTCTTGTTCAAATGTATCTCTTGCTTCGGCTGTGGCATGGGCGGCAGAATCTGCATATCGTTCTGCTTCTAGCTGGTTGATTTTTGTTTCGGCGGCAACCAGTGCATCCCTGGCTGCCTGTGCAGTTGCTTCTGCATCACAGCATTGTGGGGTGACGCTCGCTGTTTGTGCCATCTGTTCATTGCTGAACCAGAGGGTGAGAAGCGCAAAAACGATGCCAAATGCTAGGAAAAAGACAATTATCCAAGCAATAATGTTTTTGCGGGAGAAACGATTCTTTAAATTTGGTTGGGTATTATTTTCCATCCCATGCCCCCTGGTTTACGTTGATAACTTATGAGCGCTAGTTGATGGTACTGTACCATAATCTTTCGCTCGGAAAACCACAAATCACGGATGGCTTTGATACGATTTAACGATGGTGGCTGTATTGGTTGCTATTCACCAGGAAAACGGCCGTTTTCCTTCACATATCGCGTAATCCCCCCAGCTTTAATAATATCAGCGGCAAAATCGGGCAGAGGGGGGAGTTGGTAGGTTTGGGTGGTGGTGAGTAAACGGCCGTTTTCCAAATCCAGCGTCACCTCATCCCCGTCAGCCACCAATTCTGGTATCTCGCGCGACTCAAACACCGGAATACCCAGATTGATCGCGTTGCGGAAGAAAATACGGGCAAAACTGGGCGCGATAATGCCGCCAATCTGCCGTCGGCGCAATGCTTCCGGCGCATACTCCCGCGACGAACCACAGCCAAAATTCTCACCCGCCACAATCACATCACCGGGTTGCGCATGTTCCGCAAAATCAGGCCGCGCCTCGATAAACGCA
>JACSSI010001103.1 GCA_014879345.1 Anaerolineae bacterium
GCCGCGCACATTTCCACCAACGCCAACGCCCATCATCGCCGCCAACGTGCCTACAACCATGCCACTCGGCAAACCGGAAAACGTGCCCACGCCCCCTGCTGCTAATGAGACGCCTGAAAATGGGGAGGAACGGCCGTTATCATCTGATGGCATTACGATTTGTGGCATAGGTCTCATTCCCCTTTTCGGTGTTGGCGCTGTCGCTTCCTGGGGGGCGCGAGGCAGAAAACGCATGTAAATGAGTGCGGGCGGAAGATGGGGTGAAAACGGCCGTTGCTGCCATTCAACAAATCTTGAGCCAACCATAATCTGGCATGTGGAGAGGTAAAATGGATACAGTAAAAATATTCAATGATGGCGATACGCAGGTGATTCATTTGCCTGAGGCTTATCATTTTGATTGTGAAGAAGTGTTCATCAAGAAAACGCATGAAGGGATTCTTTTGATGCCCCAATATGACTCAATTTGGGATGTTTGGGAGAAAAACCTGAACAAATATGATGAACCATTTATGGTAGACAGAAATCAACCTGTTTTCCCACAAGATTGAAAGAGTGTACCTATGGGTAAATTTCTCGAAACTGAAAAGTCTCGCCTCAGCACGTTTAAGTTAAGCTCACCGTATTTTTCAGATGCTGCACGCCGCGATGGCCTTTATAAGAGTAAACTGCGTCCTTTTTGTGTTCCCCAAATATGTTCGAAAGAAAACCTTTTTCCTGGCATCCGCGAAACGGCGTCTGCCTATTTCTTGCAACATGAAATCAAGTGGCATGATGCGATAGATAAGAAACCAAGTAATCATTTATGTGATTCCCAGGTTTGCTGTGTTAACTTTCTATATCCATTTGTAGATAAGCCCGCAGCCTTGATAGAACTCTTCCGTCCACTTTATCCGCAAATCAAGCAAGTTCTGCCAATGGAACAAGATGGTCATTTTGTTGCTTTTGAATGGATCGGAAAAGAAAATTACTTGGGAGAGAGAATCCCCCGACATGGTAAGCGAACTCGCGGGGCAAATTTCACGAGTACAGATGCAGCCGTGATGTTTGAGAGGCTAGACGGGAAAAAGCAAATTGTGCTTATTGAATGGAAATACACGGAATCATACAGTCGTACATCACTTACGATTGCAAAAAGCGGCACTGATAGAACTGCTATCTATGCTCATCTATATGAAAGAGACGATTTTCCACTTGATAAGAAGTTGCTGCCTGGTTTTGATTCTTTGTTTTATGAACCGTTTTATCAGTTAATGCGGCAGCAATTATTAGCGCACGAGATGGAGATTGCTCAAGAATTAGGGGCGGAAATCGTAAGCCTATTGCATATATCGCCAAAAGCAAACCAAGATTTCCAGCGAGTAACTTCTCCCAAGCTAGCAGAGATAGGGGATTCTGTAACTGCTATTTGGGATAAATTGCAACTATATCCAACACGGTTCAAGAGTATCAGCGTTGAGGAAATGTTCCATTCATCTCTATTTAATGGTTTCTCCAGGTTAGATAATTGGTGGAAATATATTTCTGCAAGGTATGTGTGGCTTGAAAGGTAAAACTTTCAAGAGCAGGTGAGTTGCTAACAATAGACTAATGCTAAAGGGTAAGTTTGTGTTGGTTAAAACATCAAAAAAATTGTTCATTCTCATCATTGCTGCCTTCTTGTTATTGGGATGTCAGTTGATGAATAGAGCGCTGGACGAGAGCAGTTCGGCCGCACGAGTGGCAGGTGTGGCGCGGGATGATGCCATTTTCTTGAAGAGTGGGCAGCCGCTGACGATGGATCCGGCGCTAACATTGGGTGGCCCAGACAGTCCGTTAGGCCACATTTTCAGTGGACTGGTTTCG
>JACSSI010001104.1 GCA_014879345.1 Anaerolineae bacterium
GGCTCCCGTGGCTGTCACGGCCGCAACGAACACAATTTCGTTGCAAGTGATAAGCGCCCGTACTGAACCATACTGGAACCTGGATGGAACAACCGGCGATTCAGCCATAGACCCTGGTATCACCAAAGGCGATCCCATTACAGACTATAAATGGATCATCAACCTAAACAACGTCGGTAATCCCAGACAGCCGCGTTACTCACCTGATGGCACCACAGATGAATGCGCCCCATTTAGAGATGAAGCTGAAACAATCCCCAATCCAAACTGGCCTGAAAGCTGCACCTGGCCCAGTATCAAAGCAATTGGCAGTTCCAGCCCCATCGTTACCCAAGGCACCGCCATTGACCTCAATGATGTAGATACCCTGACACTCCCCGATGGGGATTATTTGATTTCTGTCGTGGCTGACGGTTTCAAAATTGATGGACAATGGTTCAGCCTGCCGATGGCAGAAGACGCCAATAACCCTGGCACTGGACTGGTAAAAGTAGCCATGCAGCCATACCCACTGCCCACATCAACCATGGCCTTTCAGGTATTTGAAGACAATGCGCTGCCAAACAGCGCCGCCGACGTGCCTGCCGAAGTTGCCAATCCTAACGAACCACCGCTAAATGACATGAGCGGTTTTGTGGCCCACATTGGCGATTGGGGTGGTGAGGTGACAACCGACGCCTATGGCAATCCCCTCTGCACTGAATACGAAGCAGGCGATGGCCCCAATGGCTACGCCTGGGAAGATGGTGCGCCTATTCCCGTTCCCAATACCGGCGGCGCGTGCGTGAGTGGGCCTGATGGTCTCATTCTCATCCCCAATATCAGCACCAACCGCTGGGAAGCCTGGGTAGTGCCCCCGGATGGCACCGACTGGGTGCAGACAACCACATTGGAAGGAAACAAACCGTGGGATACCTGGCTGCAAGAAGGCTCCACCGGCTACGACACCGAATTTGTGATTGCCAATGAACCATTCCCCTTCACCACTTTTGGTTTTATACACCCAACTAATCAGTTTACAGATACAAGCAATACCGGCAGCATCCAGGGCGTCGTTGCAACGGCAGAAGTTTACATTCCGTTTAATGGCGGCCTGCCTTATCAGGGACACCGCTGGGGCGGATTGTCTGGCTCCAAGATTCGTGACGTTGTGCCAAACCCCTGGATTGCCTTGAGCGACTTGCAAGGTGGTGACACGGCCGTTTGGGTGGGAGAAGGGGAATTGGATGGCAGTTTTGTCATCTCCAATGTGCCTGATGGGGACTACATGCTCACCTATTGGGATGCACCTCAACTGGAAATTCTTGACCTGATGCAAGTCACCGTGCGCAACGGTGAGGTTGTTGACCTGGGTGTCATCTTTTTAACCGGCTGGTTTACCCGGGTAGAAGGCTTTGTCTTCCGGGACACGAATGAAAATGGCAAACGAGACCCCGGTGAACAAGGCATATTTGAATTTCCACTCGTCCTGCGCCGCCGTGAAAATACGGAACTGGATCGTGGCGCTGTTGCGGTACTAACCGGGGCTGACGGCTCCTATGAATATGAAAATATGTACCCCTACAATAACTGGTTGGTTTTGGAGGCGTATGCTCCCAATTACACCGTCACTGGTTATACCTATCAGGCATTCAATCAACCGGATGAGACGACTATTTTAGGTGATGGCGTTGATATTGGCGTGCTGCCTATCATCGGTCAATCTGTTCGTGTTGATTGGGGGGTTAAGCCTTATGATCCAGGTACAAATGGCGGTATCGCTGGAACCGTTTTCTACGATTCTACCCGCGCTGAGTACGATCCATCCGTAGCGGCAGTCGAGCCTTGGGCGCCAGGAATT
>JACSSI010001105.1 GCA_014879345.1 Anaerolineae bacterium
TTCACTGGTAAAGGTGCCGTCGATCTCTGTGTAAACGACTCCCGTTTGCAGATTGGTGACGGTATCATTTTCGGCATTATAGGTATAGATGGGAACCAGGGTGGCCGCTTCTTGCAGGGAACGAATACGCACTGTGTTGTCATCTACCCCAAAGTCTATCTGGCCTAATTCGTTGATGATGGGAACGATGTCTCTCTTGGTTAGTTTCTGATAGTTGTCTAGCTGCACGGGAAAGCCATCTTCGTCCAGGGTGAAATCGTCGGGGGAAACGGCCGTTACTTCATCCCCTGGTTTCGCTATATAAGCCGCCCCATCCTCGGCTACCAACCACAAAGCATACTCGCCTTCAGCCGCTTCATACGCCGCCCAGCTATACGATTCGCCGCCTTCTGGCAAATACCGTGTATCTTCCAACCGTTGAATCGCTTGTTGTTTGGACAGGATATGTCCATCCCCCATATTCGTAAAGGCGGTATAAAACGTATAAAAAATGGGGTATAGGGTGAATAACATAGCCAGGGCAATGCCCACTGCCAACCAGCGCATCGGTGTAAAACGACGGCGTAAATAAACCAGGCAAAGAAATATCAGAATGGCGCTAACCATGAAACCCATGGGGTAATTGCCATCTTTAAAAAGCTGCGTAACAAACCATAAACCGCCAGCAGCAATAATGCCGATTAAGAAAAGATTCAATAAATAGGCTGGTGTTGATAGACGCGGTGTCTGTGAGTTCATAAAAAGCTCAGGAAAGGCTGAGTCATTGCTTTTGAAATCAAACTCAATAATGACTCAGATCATACATAATAACAGGGTTCGACGAAATTGAATTTTAGTCGAGGGTAGGGACGGTTCGAGAACCGTCCCTACCAGTGAGGAGTTGGCAAAATGCCAGTGTCTAGAAATTTATTCTGATGAGATCTGCGCCTGAACTTGTTCCACTGCGCCTTGCAGCGCTTCTGCCGGTGTCAGTTCACCCGTGATGACGAAGGTGCCTGCATTGGCCCAGGCGTCCCACACATAACCCATCGCGGGGATGGAGGGCATCGGATCCGCATTTACACCTGCTTCATTGAAACCGGCGGTATTCGGATCAGCGGCTGCATTAAAAATGCTGGCCCAGGCGGAAGGTCTTGGTTCGGCGTCAAAGATAGCTTGCATCCCTTCTTCGGTGGCAATGTTTTCCATGGCAAAGGTTTGTGCCAGGAGCAGGTTATCTGAGTTTGCATTGAAGATGATGCCCTGCACGCCGAGGAACGGGTATCCAGCTTCGCCACCTTCTTCAGCCGCCGGGAAAGCGGAAATGGCATAGGGTACGCCGGCCGTATCGAAGCGGTTAATCGCCCAGGGGCCAGTCAAAATGAAAGGCGCTTCGCCTGTTTCAAACAAGACATGAGAGGCTTCCCAGTCTACGTTTTCTGAGGCCAGGCCATTTTCTACCAGCGTTTGCACCAGGGTTAAGCCTTCGATCATACCTTCATTGTTCATGCCGATGTCTTCAGGCGTGAAACTGCCGGTCTCGTCACGACCAAAGATGTAGCCGCCATAAGAGGTGTAGATTGGGTAGATATTGTAGGTTAAATCGGGCAGGCCGACAGCAACCTGGGCATCGCCATTGTTGACCAGTTCTTCACCAATCGCCATCATTTCTTCCCAGGTGGCGGGCGCCTCTGGAACCATGTCTGTGTTGCGGAAAAAGCCGATGTTTTCAACGGCCAAAGGCAGGCCAAACAGTTGACCATCATACATGAAACCATCAATGGCGTTAGACAGATATTGGTCTTCTTTGGCTTCAAGATCAACGACGGCTACTGCGCCATTTTCGACCAGGGGGCCGAGG
>JACSSI010001106.1 GCA_014879345.1 Anaerolineae bacterium
GGGAGTCCAGTCAGTGGATTCCCGCCTTCGCGGGAATGACAGTGTTACCTGATTATTTTCTTAAACTGCTAAAGCGATTACTACGAACCTGTACAATAAAGGATTTATTTATGACGATTAGCGGACCACGCCTGCGTACTTTAATCAGGCAGGCAGAACGAGCCAAAGAGGCTGGTAAATTGGCAGCGGCCGAACAATCTTACCGTGAGATTTTGGACGAGGCGCCGGATTCAACAGAAGCATGGTTAGGATTAGCGGAGTTGCTGACGGATCCCCAAGAAAAAGAACAAGCGTATGAGCAGGTGCTGGGTTTGGACGCTCAGAATCAGGCTGCAATAGCTGGTCTGGCACAACTGCATGGGGAAGTGATTCCCGAAGCTGCAAAAGAAGCGAAACCGGAACCGATGCCAAAGGCTGTGGCTCCACAAACTGTGGAGACTCCACAAACTGTGGAGACTCCGCAAACTGTAGAGCCGCAAATTGTGGCTAAACCAGAGAAAAAGGTGAAAACGGCCGTTACCACTCCCGCCAGTAACCCCCAAACGCCTGTCACCAAAGATGAAGAATTTGAACTCTTTTGTTACCGTCACCCAGACCGTTCTACAGCCCTGCGTTGTTACAGTTGTAATCGTCCCATTTGCTCTTCCTGTACCAACAAAACACCCGTTGGCTATATTTGCGGCGAATGTAAACACGCGGCTGAGGAGAAATTTTTTAGCGCCAGCAAATTAGATTACGTGATTGCGGGCATTGTTTCCTTTATTTTAAGTTTGATTGCTGGTGCTATTGTGGTGCGGGTGGGCAGCGGCTTTTTTATGATTTTGATCATTTTCTTTGTTGGCGGCGCCGTGGGTGGCTTCATTGGCAAAATGACCCAACGGGTGATTGGCGGACGACGTGGGCGGTATATTCCCCATGTCGTGGCCTCGATGGTTATTCTGGGTGTCGTGATTCCGGCGCTGCCTTATTTGCTGGTGGCGTTGGTTGGCGGGTTTGGGTCGCTTTTTGGTTTACTGGTGCCTGGAATTTATGCCTTCATCGCATCAAGTTCTGCCTTTTATTGGATGAGATAATGCGAGTGAACCGTATTTAGCGAGCAGTTGGTTATGAGGCTGTTCACTGAACACTGTTCACTGAATACTATTTACTGAACACTATGCTCAACGAGTTATACATCCGCGATTTTGCTATTATCGACGAACTGCGCTTACAGATCGCGCCGGGATTCAATGTGCTTACCGGGGAGACGGGTGCGGGTAAATCTATCATTTTGGATGCGGTCATGCTGGTATTGGGTGGGCGTGCCGATACTAATATGGTGCGTGCCAATTGTGAGTTGGCGTATGTGGAAGCGGCGTTTACTTTGAGTGACGACCTGCAAGCAATCATCCGGCCGCTGCTTGAAGAAGAGGGGTTGGATGAAGAGACAGGCAACGACCTGCTGCTAACTCGTGAACTGCGTATGAATGGCCGGAATATTTGTCGGATAAACGGCCGTTCTGTCAGCCTATCCCTGCTCAAAGACATTGCCGCTCCCCTGATTGATATTCATGGACAGGGCGAGCACTTATCCCTGCTCAAACCACGTTCCCATCTACCGCTGCTAGACTCCTATGCGGGTCTGGAAAATGAACGGAAAGCGTTTGCCAAACAGGTCAGCGACCTACAAAAAGTGCAGCGGGAATTAGAGACATTGCAGCAAAACGAACGGATGCGTGAGCAGCGGATTGCGATGCTCCAGTTCCAGATCGAAGAAATCAACTCAGCCAAGCTAAAAGAAGGCGAGGAAGAAGAATTACGCGCCGAACGCACTCGTTTGGCAAACTCTGAGCAGTTGAC
>JACSSI010001107.1 GCA_014879345.1 Anaerolineae bacterium
ATTTTACGGCCGTTCGTCAAGACGAGCCGCCCATCCTTACCGAAATCCGGTACGAACTGGTTCTCGACAGCCCGGAACCACCGGAAAAGCTAGAAGAACTGTACCGGTTGTCCGTTAAATGGGGAACCGTCACCAGCACCCTGATGCAGGGACTGACCCCAACAGGGCGCTTAATCCTTGCAGATACGGCCGATGACTCATCGACTGCTCAAATAAAGGAAATAGAATCATGACCACCCAAACTGAGATTATGGAGACTTTGGCCCAGGTAATGGACCCTGAATTGCACCGGAATATCGTTGACCTGGGCATGGTGCGCGATTTAGAAACCAACAATGGTACTGTTCGCTTTACATTAGCACTAACCGTACCCGAATGTCCTCTGCGTGATCAACTGTTAACGGAGGCGCAAACGGCCGTTTCCACTCTGCCCGGTGTAGAAAGCGTTCACGTTACTCCTGGATCCATGACGCCGGAAGAGCGGCGTGCTGTGTTTGGCATCAGCAGCCAACTGCCGCCGAAATCCACCCGTAAGCAGGTGAAAAAGGTCATCGCCGTGATGAGCGGCAAGGGAGGTGTGGGTAAATCCCTGGTCACCGGTCTGCTGGCCGTTGGTTTGAAACAGGCCGGGTATCAGGTCGGCATCCTGGACGCCGACATCACCGGACCAAGCATTCCTAAGTTGTTCGGGGCGCATGGCCCTGTCACAGAGGCTGAAGACGGCCGTTTACGGCCCATTCGCAGTCGCACCGGCATCAAACTGATGTCCGTCAATTTGCTGCTCGAAGATGAAACGCAGGCGGTTATCTGGCGTGGCCCTCTTATTTCTCAAATGATTACTCAGTTTTGGCAAGAGGTCGATTGGGGGACGCTCGATTATCTATTGGTGGATTTACCGCCAGGTACATCTGACGCAGTTTTGACGGTGCTGCAAAGCCTGCCAGTAGACGGCATCGTGATGGTCACGACGCCGCAAGCTTTGGCCGCCATGGTTGTGGGCAAAGCAGTGAAAATGGCCCAAACAGTCAACGCGCCCATACTGGGCATCGTCGAAAACATGGTCAGCTTCGTTGCCCCCGACACTGGCAAACGTTACGACATCTTCGGCCCCAGCCACATCAGCCAAGTAACCACAATCTCTGGCGCACCCTTGCTGGCAAGGCTGCCACTCAAATCACAAGTCGCTGCCCTCTGCGATAGGGGCGCTATTGAAGCAGTTGAAGAGCCGGAGGTCGAGGTACTGGCTAAAGGTCTCATATGGCATGTACCTGTCGCCAGAACAACTATGATCCCCTAATCAGGATACCATTTAAAAGGAGCATGACATGATTGATTTACAAACAAGTATCCCTGTGTTTGCCGCTGGTGATGTGGCCGAACCGCTGCATCGCCTGGCTGCTCAACTGAAGGCGCACCCGGCTTACACGCAGTTTTTCAACACCTACCGCGCCATGCAAGCCGATGCCGAAGCCCAGAGCCTGCTGTCCGAGCTGCGTGCCCGCCAGCACCAGAGTTTCGACGAGGGCAGTTATCACCAACTCTTGCAGCAGTTCTACGCCCGGCCATCAGTGAAGGCGTATCAAACCGCTGAAGAGAATCTGCATCAACTTGTGCAGACAGTAGACATAGTTATTAGCGAGGCAGCCGGTATTGATTTTGCCGTTAATGCCAAACGAAGCTGCTGTGGAGGTTAACCATGAAAACATTATCACCTGAATTACAACAGGCCGCCCAGGATTTTGGTCTGGCGCTGCGCCAACACGAGGCTGTGCAGCAGTATCTGCAAGCTGTTGCCAACCTGGAAGCCGACCCCAATGCCGCGGATCTAGACCAACAATT
>JACSSI010001108.1 GCA_014879345.1 Anaerolineae bacterium
GACGTGCTGAACTTTGAAACAGCCGCTGAAATGGCTTACGCCGACGGCATCCAGGTACAAAGCATCCTCGTCGATGATGACGCGGCTGTAAAAGACAGTCTCTACACCGCTGGGCGTCGTGGTGTGGGTACAACAGTTATCATCGAGAAGATTGTGGGCGCAGCCGCTGAAGCAGGTTACGACCTGGATCAATGTGCTGATCTGGCGCGAAAGGTGAATCAAAACGGCCGTTCCATTGGCATCGCCCTCACTTCCTGCATCGTTCCCGCAGCAGGCAAACCCACCTTTGCCCTGGAAGAAGAAAACTTTGAATTCGGTATTGGCATTCATGGCGAACCCGGTCGGAAACGGCTGCCCATGCAAACAGCCGACGAAATCACCGAAATGATGGCACTCGCCATCCTCGAAGATGAAGCCTACACCCGCACTGTGCGCGAATGGAACAACGATGATGGCACCTGGTTTGAATTAGAACTAACAGACAATCCATTTGCAGAAGGTGATGAAGTCATTGCCTTCGTCAACAGCATGGGCGGCACCCCCGTCTCAGAACTCTACGCCGTTTACCGCAAACTTGTCGAAGTATGTGAAACCAAAGGCGTCAAGATTGTGCGCAATCTCATCGGCCCCTACATCACCTCTCTGGAAATGCAAGGCTGCTCCATCACACTCGTTAAAACTGATGCAGAAATCTTGAAATTCTGGGATGCACCGGTGGTGACCCCTGGATTACGCTGGGGCGCTTAAAGCAAGTGAACAGTGTTCAGTGAATACGCGCTTACTCACTGTTTACTGTAAACTGAACACGGTTCACTGATAAAGGAATGAACATGGTAACCAAAGACCAAGTTGTGCAATGGCTCGAAAATACGGGCAAAGTCATGATCGAAAATAAAGATTATCTGACCCAGTTAGATGCTGCAATTGGGGACGCTGATCATGGCATCAACATGGCTCGCGGCTTCACAAAAGTTTTGGAAAAACTGCCTACCGTCACCGACAAAGATATTGGCAACATTCTCAAAACGACTGGGATGACGCTCATTTCCAGCGTGGGTGGTGCCAGTGGTCCTTTATACGGCACCTTTTTCATGCGCAGTGGTATGGCAATGGCTTCTAAAGAAGAACTAGACAACGAAGACTTGTACAAGATGCTATCAAGCGGTGTCGAAGGCATTGTGCAGCGTGGTCGCCCAAATCTAGAAGACAAGACGATGTTTGATGCGTGGTCGCCTGCGCTGGAAGACATGCGTGCCGCGATTGATGAAGGTAAAGAGACATTGGTTGTGTTGGAAACGGCCGTTGCCGGGGCCAAGCGTGGTGTAGAAAACACAATCCCACTCCAAGCACGCAAAGGCCGCGCTAGTTACCTCGGCGAACGCAGCATCGGCCACCAAGACCCAGGAGCCACTTCCTCCTACCTTATGTTAAAAGCACTGTTAGATACAGTGAACGCTTGATAATTAAGTATGATTGGAACAAGTAAACAGTAAACAGTAAACAGTGTACAGTGGCTAGAACCACTGTTTACTGTTCACTGAACACTATTCACTGATTCCCCTATTTCAAACTGAAGGAGATACAAAAATGGCAAAACAATTTGTAGCCGCAATCGATCAGGGTACCACCAGTACCCGTTGCATGATTTTTAACCACGCTGGCGAACCCGTCGGCATTCATCAACTGGAACACGAACAAATCTTCCCTAAACCAGGCTGGGTTGAACACGACGCCATGGAAATTTGGGCGCGTACCCAGGATGTTGTCAAAGGCGCTCTCAAAAATGCTGGCCTCACCGCCGCCGACATCGCCGCCGTCGGTATCACCAACCAACG
>JACSSI010001109.1 GCA_014879345.1 Anaerolineae bacterium
CGGCACGTTCATTTCTAACGGGTGATGGATGATAAACGAGGTAGTGGCATGAGGCGCTTTGCAGTAGGAAGACAAGTCCAACGCCTTAAAACCAGGCGTATCGCGCAAAGCCCCATCCGTGACCAAACCAGCCGCGCCTCGCGCCATGATGCGCGTCCCCAGGATATGCCCGAATGAAGCGGCACGCACATCGCCCCGCGCTTCGATAATCAGCACGTCATCGGTCGTCACGCTTTCTACAGCCAAGCGCTGCACGTTGACATCGTTGTTGTACTGCGTATCGGTCAAATCTTCGCGCATCGGCACATAACGGATGGTAAAGGCGTAACCAACCATGCGTTTATCGGGGCGCATCGGGGCCAGTTGTAAGAAGGTATTGTGAAAGCCGCGATTTAGCAACTGCGTGGTTAATGTCGCTGTAGACACTTTGTGCAGCTTGTCAAAGGCTTCTGGGCTGAGTTGTATTGTGCGATTCGTTTGTATATCCATTATTCAATATTTTGTAGGGCAATTTTGCAAATCGCTCAAAGAACGATCTGTTTCGTCTTGAAAATTTAAATCGAGCCAGGAGCTAAAGCTCCCGTCTAAAAAGCAGCGCCCCATAAATGGGGCTGAGACGGCAAAGAGCCAAGTTTACTTGGCGTTGTTTTTTAGACGGGGCATTTATGCCTCGTCTTGTTGTCGCGAAAAGCGTATTGCCCGATTTAATTTTTAAATTACATTTGCCTGTGCCGGGCTTCGACAAGATCAGCCTTCGACAGGCTCAGG
The DNA here is from genome assembly GCA_014879345.1 of Anaerolineae bacterium. Taxonomy (GTDB): domain Bacteria; phylum Chloroflexota; class Anaerolineae; order Promineifilales; family Promineifilaceae. Next base: position 769 of record JACSSI010001109.1, read on the forward strand.
CTTCGTTAGGAATTTTAGTAATATCAGTCCAACCATCGCCAGCCCGTACCGCTTCGATGACTTCCTGATAAATCCAGCCATCTTTGAACGTTTGGTAATCACTGCTGCCTTCACCACGAATATCAGCCACGAATTCTTGCGCTAGAATATTCCAGTTGCGCTGGGTATCGTCGGCAATATCTGGTTGTGCATCGGTAATACGAGTGGGTAGTGGCATTTCTTGCCACTCGCCGCGTTGCGGATGCAGGAAGAGCGGGCCTTGTCCATAATGCCCTTCAATGTAGATAGTGCCATCGCTGCCGTAAAAGGTAATGTGGTCGGGATGGAAGCGGGGTTGGAGGGCAATATGCTGAAACAGCGCGGAGACGGGTTGAGCCGTGGCGCGTTCTGCCTCAAATTTTGCCATCACGGTATAAGACCATTCCGCATCCCCTTCGGCCCAGGTGATAGTGGGATCATCTGCTGAGTCTGGGGCGAAGCCATGCCGTGTACGGAAATGGTGTACCCCCTCAACGACGGGAGCCTTGAGCATATCGCTGCGCGTTGTGCCGTTGACAGACATAATCTTGCCACCCAGCACATGTTCCACGACTGATAGTTTGTGGGTGAAGTTGTTGTTCAACCGACCGCCACCTTGCGCCAGTTGGTGTGACCAGCCAAAGGGGATCAGCGGATTGAGATTGAAATGGGAGATACATTCCACTTCTTGCGGTTCACCGATGGCTCCTTGAGCGACCAGTTCTTTGGCTAGCAGCACATAAGGTTGGTAACGGTAAGAGGCGGCATAAGCGGTTTTGACGCCTGCTGCTTCTGCTTTTTCGTAGAGCATTTTGGCTAAAACGGCCGTTACCGCCAATGGTTTATCGCAATAGACATGACAACCCTGTGCCAGCGCCGCCAGGATAGGCTCGACATGCGCCCCACCCGGCGTACCAATCGCTACGATGTCGGGTTGCAAGGTGGTGAGCGCTTCTTGCCAATCTGTGCCAGCATATGGAATGGCTAGTTCTGCGGCCACCTGCTCGACAACCTCGCGGGTGCGGCTGACCATGCCCACTACCTCGACG
>JACSSI010001110.1 GCA_014879345.1 Anaerolineae bacterium
TTAAACTCATTTTTGTTTCCACCATGAGGAACGTTATCGAACGTGTGGGGTCGGGTATTTTTATTACCTGCGACCCCACACGACTAACGAGATTTCAATTTTGTGTTACGGGGTGCCGGTTTCCAGGCGAACGGTATCGGCGGCGTCTTGCAGGGCTTCTTCGGCGGTCATGTTACCCAGGGCGAAATTCTGAACGGCCGTTGCCAGTGCACCGGCTACCGTGTTGTAATATTCAGAATCGTAGATATACGCATACGGCACATTACCGGCCACATCCGCATACAGTTCTCGTGTTACCTGGTCTCCAAAATAGGGGTCTGGCTCTGAGAACAGTGGATCATCATAGGTAGATGTCAACGTTGGGAAGTAATCACTGTATGCATATTGAGCCACCTGATTATCATTATCGAGCGCCATAAATTCAATAAATGCCCAGGCTGCTTCAGGATTGGTACTGGCTTTGGGGATAAAATAAGCGGATCCGCCAGCCATAGAAGCACGTACGCCGCCTTCTTTCCAGGCCGGCATATAGGCCACACCCCAATTCCCTTCTTGCTCAGGGGCAATCCAGGTTTTGAAGAAATTACCCATCCAGGCCGGATAGACCAGGGTGGCAACCGGCGGCGTATCTTCATTGTCAATGGCCGCATTCAAGTCGGTATACCAGGGGTCTGACCAATCCAGATTGTCGGAAGTGACATCAGCTTCCCAGAATTCGCCCAATTTTTCTAGTGTTGCCACCACTTCAGGATTGGCTATCGTCACAGCGCCTTCATCATCAAAGAAGCCAATGCCTTGCTGCCACAACATGTCGATCAACATCAAGCCGTAGTTGTTGGCTTTGTTTTGGGGGAAACAATTCAAACCCGTTTCTTCTTTAATGGTGAGGCAGGTGTCCAGATAAGAATCCCAGGTAGCTACCATGTTGCTGACCGATTCTGGGTCTGAGGCCAGGCCGGCCGCTTCAAAAATGTCACGGCGATAATAGGTGACTGACGGGCCAATATCCCAGGGTACGCAGTAAAGCACACCATCTGTCTCACAGTAGGCCAGAATATCTTCGTTGAATTCAGCTTTGTAGTCATCCATGAGGGGGGTGATGTCCATGATGCCGCCCAGACTGATTAGGGGTTGAATATCACGATATTGGGTTACGCCTAAGTCGGGGCCGCCTGTGCCACCTTGAATGGCTAATCCTGCTTGATTGGCAACTTCTTCGGGCGCATAGTTTACAAATTCCAGTTCAATGTCTGGGTATGCTGCTTTGAAATCCTCGAGAACTGTCTGTTCCCAGACATCCTGGTTGGCTTGCTGCACCCAGATTAGCAATTTGCCAGAGGGCATATCGGCAGCCATTTCTTCCGCTTCGGCTTCAGCAGTCGGTTCTTCGACGGCGACTTCTTCGGCGACTTCTTCGGTAACTTCTTCGACAACGGCCGTTGCTTCTTCCACAACTTCCGAAGCTTTCTCTACAACGGCCGTTGCTGATTCCACTGCGACAGGTTCTTCAGCCTCCGAGCCACCACATGCAGCCAAAAACAAACTCAAAGCGACTAATATACAGAGTAATTGGTAAAACTTTTTAGTCTCGCGCATTTTTTCTTCTCCTTATCCAGATGCGTTCATCATCGTCTGAATAATCATTTATGAATGTCTTGAATAGTATCTTCTGAAAAACCATCTTTGATAAACACCTTATGTGAAAAGTGAAGCTGCACCCGCTCTTCCTTAAAAACCACCTCCTTTCTGAGGATATCAGTAAACTGTCAGGGCGTTTCCAAAGTCAGCCTGAAAACAAGGCTCCCGCCAATCTTGCTTGAAAAACCCGTCGCA
>JACSSI010001111.1 GCA_014879345.1 Anaerolineae bacterium
GGTTTAGGGATGGCTGAAGTGGCTTTGCCTGTTAACTTTGGTGATTTGTTTACTGTTTATGCCCGTAGGCCAGAGAAAAATTAAGCCGATTGAGTTGACATAACTTTTGATGACTATTCGCCGACTGTTTACATTGCTCTTTTTATTAGCTTTGTTTGCCATGGCTGTACGGGAGACGTTAGACCCGGATATGTGGTGGCATTTACGGACGGGTGAGTATATTTTGCAAGAGGGGATTCCGCATCAGGATGTTTTCTCTTTTACTGTGCCAGAAAATGAGTGGATTACCCATGAATGGCTTTCACAAGTAGTTATGTGGGGCATTTATGAGGCAGGCCAACTGCCGGGGCTGATTGTTGTTTTTGCGCTGCTCATTACGTTGACTTTTTGGTTGATTTATTTGGTGACGCCAGGACGGCCGTTTTTAGCCGCGTTTGTGGTGTTATTGGCCGCCATTACATCGGCTATCGTGTGGGGAGCCAGACCGCAGATATTCAACTTATTGTTAACGGCCGTTTTTGTTTTCATGGTAGAGCGATTTAAAGATGGCAAACTCAGCCGTCGTTTATTGTGGCTGCTGCCGCTGTTTACGCTGTTGTGGGCAAACTTTCACAGCGGGTATTTGCTGGGCATTGTGCTGTTAGGCACATACGTGGTGGGCAATGCGTTGCAGCAGTGGCGTGGGGGCGATGAACGCACATTGTCCTGGCCTGATATACGCTATCTGGCAGTGATAACAGTGGTCAGCTTTTTAGCTGCTGGCTTAAATCCCAACGGTGCGGCATTGTGGATTTATCCCTTCTACACGTTGGGCAGCTCGGCCATGCAAGCGTATATTCAAGAATGGCACTCACCTAATTTTCATGCCACCATGTTTTGGCCCTTTGTGGCGATGTTGGCGTTGGGGGTGTTGAGTTTTATATTCAGCCAGAAACGGCCGTCTTGGGATGAACTCCTGATTTTTGGCGGCACAGCGGCAGCGGGATTGCTGTCCGCCAGGAACATTCCCTTGTTTGCCATTGTTAGTGCGCCGATTGTGGGGCGTTATTTGTTGAGCAGTTTGATGGGAACGGCCGTTTATCCCATAGTGAGCGGCGAAAAACAAGCCCCTCCACCCACCACCGTCATGAAAATCCTCAACTGGGTAATCCTCATCGTGGCCCTGTTTGGCGTGCTTCTATGGACAGCCGACAAGATTGGCGGCAACGAAATGGCGATCAACGAACGGTATCCCGTTGCCGCCGTTGATTATCTGGTAGCCAACGGTCTGGCAGATGCCCCTGGTTACAACAGCTACAACTGGGGTGGCTATCTCATCTGGCGTGGCCTGCCCGTCTTTGTCGATGGCCGTGCCGATGTCTATGGCGATCCCTTCCTTTTTTACTATTTACACACCTTTGAACTCGACGACAATTGGCAGGAACCATTGGACGAGTATCAAGTTCAGTACGTTTTGATGGAAAAAGGTGCCAACTTGACAACCCTGTTGCAAACCAGCGACCAGTGGCAAAAAGTTTATACCGACGAGTTAGCGGAAATATTCATCCGCCAATAACCGATGCCCCATGATTCAATTCCTTCGTGATCGACAAACCAGACGTGATCTGCTGTGGATCACCCTCGTTGCCCTTGTCGTGCAAGCATTTTGGGCCTTGCGTATCACCCATCCCACCTATTTTGACGCTTTTTATTACACCACCAACGCCCAGCGCCTCGCTGAAGGCTATGGCTTCACGCAAGAGGTGATCTGGCAATATTTAGACCAGCCAGAAAGCCTGCCTGTACCCAGTTTCACCTATTGGATGCCGCTGCCTGCCATGATTGCGGCAGT
>JACSSI010001112.1 GCA_014879345.1 Anaerolineae bacterium
AAAACCAGACCTGACAGGTTTCTCTTCCCTTCCAAATTTCCAAAAACCTGTCAGGTCTTTACTCGCCATTCATTTTGACGATGTGCATGTGGCGTATGATGCAGGCGACCGACTGGCGCTCAACGGTTTCGATCTGACCATCCAGCCAGGGCAGACGGTGGCGCTGGTGGGGCCGACGGGCGCGGGCAAAACGACAGCCGCCAACTTGCTGCTCCGTTTTGTGGAACCGACGCAGGGCATTATCCGCGTGGGCGATGTGCCATTGCAGGCGCTAGACCCGTCAGCATGGCGCAGTCAGGTGGCGTGGGTGCCGCAGCAGCCCCATCTCTTCCAAGGCACAATTGCCGACAATTTGCGCCTGGCGCGACCCGAAGCGACGCTGGCTGAACTGGTAGAGGCGGCGCAAGCGGCTCATGCGCATGATTTTATTGAACGATTGCCACGGGGATATGAAACGGCCGTTGGTGAACAAGGCGCCCAGTTAAGCGGCGGACAGCGGCAGCGAATCGCCATCGCCCGTGCCTATCTCAAAGATGCGCCTCTGCTCATCTTGGACGAAATCACCTCCCATTTAGACCCGGAAAATGAAGCGTTAGTGGAAGAAGCCCTGACGCGGCTCATGCGAAATCGTACAGTGCTCATCATCGCCCATCGCCTGAAACTGGCGTATGAGGCCGATGTAATTGTGCTGATGGACGGCGGCCGCGTGGTGCAAATGGGCAGTCCGCAGTTGTTGGCAGAAGAAACGGGCGCATATCAGGAGTTACTGGCGGCTTATGAAAGTCGATAGAATGTTGACTCGTAGTGCGTATTCCGTAGTGCGTAGCAGAAGAGGCTCATGCTACGCACTACGCACTACGCACTACGTTCCACGTACTACACACTACGCCATTTTCACCAAGGAAGCCCCATGAAAGTTATCTCCCGCCTCCTCAAAATGATGATGCCCTTCCGCTGGTGGGTGGTGCTTTCCGTTTTGCTGGCGTTTGCCACCATGGGCGCAAGCGTGGGTTTGATGGCGATGTCGGCTTACCTCATTTCCAAGGCGGCATTGGTAACGGGCTTTGCCGATTTGGCCGTGGCGGTGACGTTTGTGCGCGGCTTTGCTATTGCTCGCGCCGCTTTGCGTTACGCGGAGCGCTACGTCACCCATTTGATGACATTCCGTATTCTCACGCGGCTGCGGGTGTGGTTTTACAAGGCTATCGAGCCATTAGCGCCAGCCCGTTTGCAAGGCTACCACAGCGGCGATTTGCTCACGCGCATCGTCGCCGATATTGAAACGCTAGACCAGTTTTATGTGCGTGTCGTCATTCCACCATTGGCCGCCGCTCTCGTAACGGGACTGGTTTTTGTGATTTTGGGCGCGTTTGACTGGACATTGGCCTGGGTGCTTGTTGGCTTTTTGCTGGTGACGGGGGTGGTACTGCCCTTGTTGACTCGGGCTGCGAGCAAACCGAGCGCCACGCAGATGATCGCCAGCCGTTCAGCCCTCAACACGGCCGTTATGGATGAAATTCAAGGCATGGCTGATTTGTTAGCTTTTGACCAAACGGCCGTTTACCAAGCCCGTTCCATACAGTTAAGCAGCGACCTGGAAAGCGCCCATATGCGCTTGGCCGTGTGGCGCGGTCTGAGTGGGGCGCTGGCCGTGATGCTGGCAACCTTGGCCGGGTTGACGGTGCTGATTCTAGCCATTCCGCTGGTGACAGGCGGTCAGATTCAGGGCGTGTTTTTGGCGCTGCTGCCGTTGACAGCCATCGTCAGTTTTGAGGCGGTGCAACCATTAAGCACGGCGCTGCAACAGTTAGAAACCAGTCAAGCGGCAGC
>JACSSI010001113.1 GCA_014879345.1 Anaerolineae bacterium
CCGAGTCTTGCAGAATGAACAGATCATAATTTTGTTGTATTGTCGTCAAAAATTCTTCTGGCTTTACTTGACTTGTCAATTGAATGGCAGAAGGAGCAAATTCAAAAATCACAATGGGACGATGTTTCTTAATGGTCTCTACCATACCTTGCCAAGCACGAGGTTCTGCCCCTTCAATGTCCATTTTGATGACATCAAGTTGAGATAAATCTGCCAATGTTTCATCTAAGGTGATAGCCTGAACTTCATAATTTACCAGTTCATTGTTTGTATGAGATTCATGTAATAAACGTCCATTACTAATATCAACAGAAAAATCGAAGGTTTGTTTTGCCTCAGCAAGCGCATTTTGATAGACATGCACATTATTGAATTGATTCTTTTCAATACTTTTTCTGATAAGTTCACAATTATCAGGATTCGGTTCAAACGCGAATACTTGCCCTTCTTCTTGAACTAAACTAGCTGCCAACATTGTAAAAAAGCCGATGTTTGCACCTGCATCCACAAAAGTCATACCGGGTTTTAAGAGCGCCTCAATTTGATGAGCAACATGCGGTTCATAAGTATGAGTGTGATAAATTGCCGCACCAATAAACATATCATTCATACGAACATACATGTCAAACTTAGGCATTTCAACCAATGTAGGTGTTTTTAGTTTATCTTGAATGCTTTTGAATTCGGCTCCGTTTAGAAAAGAGTTTACTAGATATTGAGTGGTTATGTTGCTTTGCTTAATTAGTCCTTTATAAAAATCATAACCTTCCTCATCTGGTTCTCTGTTGAGAAATAGACGGTAACAGTATCGTATATCTTCTTTTGTTGCTTTATTAAAATTAGTTGTCTTTCTTTGGCGAAACTTGTCATAGATTTGGGTAAATGACATCATAATATACTTTTTCCTTAATTCTCGGTTTCTATCTCTTGTGCAATAAGACTCACAGCCTGAAGGATATGGGTGTTAAATTGTATCTGTTGCGCCGCCGATTTATTGACATAAAAAACAACTAGCTCGTGAAGTTTCATCCTTATTTTCTCTAACATAGAGCCAATTACAGGAATGTTAACCTTTGTAACGTGAATTTCGATACCAATTTGATTATGAATCATGGCGGCTTGGTATAGATGTTCGTAAAATTCGGGAGGGAAACGTTTTCCTTCAGTATTGATAACAGGCGTATCTTGACCAGAAACGGCCGTTTTCCGAGCCAAAATCTGACCACGAATCTGTTGCATAATCTCTTCAATATTTACTTCTGTCGTACTCTCTTGATCATCCATTATAAAACCCTTTTCAATATAGCTTGACGCCATACCCCTTTAATACGTGCTTTTGTTCTGGCTATTATAACGCTTAACTCGGTATCCGTGAATTTCACGGTTGCTCCTGGATCTACGAACAAGTTGAAATGCTTTGGCAGAGTTTGACACAGCTTTTTGTGTCCACCTGTCACCACTATACGCAGCCCGAGTCCAGTGAAAAACATACGCCATATACTTTAGCCACGAGATAAACCCACTATAAATTTACTGAGACTCATCAAAATCCGAGTTGGTGAAACGGCTTCTAAGTCGACCTAATTGGTCATAAATAAAAGAGGCATAAGCCTTCGCCACATAATTAGGAAGATGTTCATTCTTAATATATTGCCGTCCATATTCTCCTAGCTGCTGTCGGAAATGGGAGTGCTGGGCCAATTGAGACATAACAGAAACCAAAGCTGTCTCATCTAAAAGGGGAATTTTGATGCAACTATCATCAGGAAGTTCACTGTACCAACCATGATCAAATACAACGAGTGCTCGACCAGCAGCCAGCGCACGCAA
>JACSSI010001114.1 GCA_014879345.1 Anaerolineae bacterium
TTGTTGTTTATTGGTCAAGATAAGATGAGCGAAGTGGATCGAATACGTAATTTTGACAATTTCCGTGATTATCCCGATGAGTGTGCGTTGATTGGATCTCCGGCTATCGAGGCAGGAGTTGATTTTGTTGCGCGTAATTTGGTGATCGAGGAAAGCCATCAGGATAGTTTTGTCCAGCGTTTTGGCCGAGCAGCTCGTAGTGGTCGTGCTGCATTTGTATTGGCTTATTCTGATACACTAGCCCGTCTTCAGCGTGAAGGGAAGTTGAAATCAGAATACAAACGTATAGACTTTCTTGCTTTACTGCGTGATGAGGTAGCACGTCAAGAATCGACAACGTTATTCACTGGATTAGCTGCGTATACTTATTATTGTTTCTGGCAAAAATCAGCTGAATTCTCTATAGAACCTGATGATTTACACCTTTGTCGAAAGCTGGAAGCAAAAGGAGTTGATGACAAAATTCTGGCGTTTCGTAGTTTAACTCCCTACACAAGATATGAAACCGGAGAGAGTATCAATTATAAATCGTTATTCCGCAAAAATTTACCAATTCTAGAAGATTGGCAAGTACAGGGTGCGCCAAATCCCAATAAATACTTTTATACACCAGAACGTCCCTATCCAATTTTAGCTTTAGAAACAGACCATGCTTTTTCGGAACAGGTTGGTGAAAGTCTCATTCGGTTGTCCAAAGTAAAATTTCGACATGAAAAAACATCTCGAACGCATTGGGTTTTGCTCGAAATTTCACCTCGATCTGATGTAAATGATAGAGATGATAATCTACGATTTGAAACAATGAAAGGAATTATTGGGCGTAATGCAGATGGGTCAGGGGGTAAACAGATCGTTTGTTTTTATAGTTCTGACATTTGATATACATTGTGTAGAATGAAGTTTGAACAGGTAGACATTTACAACAAAAAACGGCCGTTACGCCTCACCCATCACATCATCCTGCCCTACCGGCTGGCAAAATCCAGCCGCTCTTATTCACTGTATGAACAAGTGGTATAATGCGTTATGAAATTGCCAAACGGTGACAAAGCTCAGGTGCCGCAAACCAAAATAACAAAATATCTCCTTTCTCTGGCACATGAGGACGGCCGTTCCAAAGCCAACTTCTTTCTCCATTTTGGTTTCTCTCCTGATAAATGGCAGGAATTAGCGGCGGCTTTGCAACAACACGCGCAACAGCATCCGGTAACAACGGTGGAAACGTCACCGTTTGGTAAACGCTATATCATCGAAGGTACAATCAAGGCTCCAAACGGGCGCACCCCATTCGTCCGCACCATCTGGTTTATTGAAGATGGCGAAGAAACCCCTCGTTTGGTCACAGCCTATCCCCTGCGGAGGCAGCTATGATAAAGGAACATGACCGTATTATCCTGACAACCGATTTACCCGATTACGGACTCAAAATAGGCGACATTGGTACCATCGTTCTCGTTCACGCCAAAAGCAAAGGTTTTGAAGTTGAGTTTGTGAGTCTTGATGGTGAAACAGTCGCCGTTGTTTCCCTTCTTACCAATCAGGTGCGCCCTATCGGCCAACGAGAGATCGCCCATGCCCGCCCCTTTGCAACCGCGTAAATTCTGACATGGCAATGTACTTATTTTCTGTAAAAGCAATGCGATGCCTCTGGTCAGGCTATAAATTCACAGAAACAAAGCAATATTGCCCACTAACATTGTTGTCCAATTATATCGATATACTTGCATCACTGACCGTTCCTATCAGACCATAGAACAATCCATGATCCAACTCCAACTCACCCACCTCCGCTTCGACTGCACCGCCACCACCGCCATCAAACTCGGCGG
>JACSSI010001115.1 GCA_014879345.1 Anaerolineae bacterium
TTTTTCTCTTTTATCTTGTTAAGGTACAAAATTTATTGATCTGACAACGTAGTATCTGTCAGGTCTAAAGATATAATTTGTCTGTCAACCAGTCTTACAGCAGCAACGGAGGCACGCCATGACCAACGAAAACAGTGAATTGCAAGCTTATCTGGAACGGCCGTTACCAGACCTCATGTCCGAACTAAGCCTATACGACACCACCACCCGCAGCCCCGCCGACACCTGGCAGAAAATCGTCGGCCCCGTGCGCCAGCGCATCTGCGTCGAGTGGAACTGGTGCGACATGCGCCAGGATGCCCGTCTGGAAAACGACTACGATCTCGCCGCCGCCATTCTCATCGTGCTAACCACCCGCGTCCTGCACCTGCCCATCGACGTAGACCTGACCCTCATCGCCGCCATCCTTGTCAAACGCGGCCTCGATACCTTTTGCGGCTGTCCATAACATCCGCCAAGTGCGACGCACCTCACAGGTGCGTCGCACTTAACAACCAGGAGCTAATCCATGACCCCACCCACCCTCACCATCACCATCAAACGTGTAGGACGCGCCGACTCAAGTGAGACGCACCTCGCAGGTGCGTCTCACTTATACGAAGCCACACTCTCCCGCGCCGACACCAGCGCCGAGATCTGCACCAACACCTTCACCTTCAACCCCGACCTGCTCATCGACATGGAACCCCAATGGATGCTCGACAAAGCCGTGCCGCGCAGCATCCACGACAGCCTGCGCAGCGACCAAACCGTCGCCGACTATCAGCAGGAACAGACAGCCAAACTCGCCGAATACGGCCAACGCCTCTACAGTTTTCTCTTTGGCGACGGCACAGAACTGCAAAGCTTCCTCAAATACAACGACGCCTACGCCCAAAGCGCCCATCTCACCCTGGCCTTGCACAGCAGCGCCGCCCAACTGTGGCGCTTGCCCTGGGAATACATCCACGACGGCCGGGATTTCCTGGCGCTGCATGGCAAATTCCAACTGAGCCGCCGCCCTTACGAACTGGGTACGTTGGAGCGCAGCCCCATCCAGCTTCCCTTGCGCCTGCTCATCATCATCTCCTCGCCCGATGACGCCGCGGAACTCAATACCGAAAAAGAGATCAGCGCCATTCAGGAGGCGTTGGACGACGCCCAACGGGACGGCCTCATTCAGACGGAGTATCTGGAAGACGCCACCCTGGAAGCCATCGGGGAAGCGCTTAAACGATTCAATCCCCATGTGGTGCATTACACCGGACATGGCGTATTCCGCGAAGACAAAAAGAAGCCGGAGAACAGCCGCAGCTACCTGGCGCTGGAAAAGGAAAACGGCAAAATGCAGTTGACCAGCATCGCCGACCTGCGCCCCCATTTGCACCACGCGCCCGATTTGCGCCTGGCGGTGCTGTCTGGCTGCCAAACGGCGCAAACCAGCGACACCGACGCCTTCAGTGGGGTGGCTACCGGCATGTTGAACGCCAACATCCCCGCCGTGGTTGCCATGCAGTTCTCCATTTTGGACAGCTCCGGCATCAAACTGGCGCAAGCGTTTTATACGGCGCTGGCTCAGGGCGACACCCTCTCCGCCGCCATGCAGGCCACCCGCATTGCTCTGTGGCAGTTTGACGAGGGGCCTGGCTACGATTGGGGCATTCCGGCGCTCTACCTGCGCACCGAGGGCATGGTGTTGGTGGATAGTGACCAAGACCTCCGAGGTTTCAAGCGACCAGAAGTCGCCAACCTCGGAGGTCTAAGCAGCAGTACCCTCATCAACATCGACGGCTTGCCGCTGCCGCGCCACTTTGTGGGGCGCAAACGGGAACTGCGCCAACTGCGCC
>JACSSI010001116.1 GCA_014879345.1 Anaerolineae bacterium
GAAGTGTCCACCGCGACAGGCTCCGAAAGCTTTTTCCGGCTTGTATTTATCCAGCCCCAAAAGCCCAACGTCAGCAAAAACAGCCCTGCCAGCCCTTCCAGCCATAAAGGAATACGCTGGGCGGCCGTTGGCGCCGCGTCTGGTAAGACCAACCCCCAGCGTTCACCCGCCCAGCTTTTTGCCAGACCCAAAACACGCGGCGAATAAATCTCATAGTTATGTACCAGGGCGTTAAACACCACCAACTTCCGGCTGAAACCAGCCTCGCTGCCGCCGCCCGTTAGCTGGTCTAGCAGCATCTGTGCTGCAGCAGGTGGCAAGATATCGTCCCAGGCACCGGTGATGAGCAAAACGTCTGTGGCGGGCTGGGTAGCGTTGAGACTTTGCACCCAGACCAAATCGGTGTCACTGACGCCGGTAAACACCTCTGCCTGCTGGTTGGGGGTCAGGTTGACCTGTGCGCCCAGCAAAATCAAGCCCAGCGCCGGGTCGTCGCTCATCGTCATTGCTTGCAAGGCGACGCGAGCGCCCATGCTGTGGCCCATGAGAATGATTTGGTCGGCATTTAGCCCGGACGCCGCTTCAAACTGCTGCGTCGCTGCCAAAAACTGACGCGCCAGATCGTCTGTCTGGGCATTGTCAAAGCCGATACCGCCTGGAGAACGGCCGTGTCCCGTGAAATCGAAGGTCAGCACATGCACCCCCGCCTGGGCAAATTCACTAGCCATACTGTGCATGGCAACCTGATCGCTGCCAAAGCCTTGGAGCAAAATCAAGCCCGCTTCTTGCGTGCCGGGATAATAGACGGCGGCCAGTTCCAGGTTTTTATCAACGAGCGGGATGGGGGCAGAACGGCCGTTTCTCAGCGCCCCATCGCTTACATACAACCACACCAACGCCCCTACCAACATCACGCCACCCACCAGCGCTATAATCTTCCACTTATTCATCCTTCATCCTTCATAATTCATACTTCCACCACCATCGTGTCATAGGCAAAGCGCAGCGGATACCCTTCTGCCTGCAATTTCGCTTCCAGGCGCACGTAATCGTCATAACCCAGACCGTCCGGCTCCTCGATGTGGGTCATGATGGCTTGCCTGGGCTGCATGTGTGCCAGCATTGCCAACGTTTGGCGGAAAGTTGCTTCGGTTTTGAGGACGGGATGGTCGGTGGGGATGCGGCGCTCCCCTGTCCACACATCAAACTCGATGATACCCATCGGCAAAATGACAAGGTCTACACCCTGCACAAACGCAGGCGGCTGCCAGCCCACCAGTTCATCTGGCGCAATGAGTACCCGTTTGCCTTCCCCTGCAAACAGGAAGGCATAGACATAGGGTTCCGCCACTGGAAAAGGCGTGACCTGATAATTGCCCAAAGTCACCGATTCGCCTTCAGCCAGGGTGTGTAAATGTAAGGCGCCCATGCGCTGCATGTAGCTCATGTTTTCTGCCAAACCCAGGAAGCTGTCGAAATCAACGGCAACCTGCGCTGGCAAATAGACATCGGTGGGATTGTTTTGGCGCGGCCAATGTCGCCAGTCGATGTTCATCTCCCAAATGCGCCGACCGGCTGTGTGGTCTGGATGCCAGTGGGAGTAGAAGCAGGTGTTGATGTGGGCGATGCGGGCGCGGTTGAGTTGATAGTTGATCTGCTCTGAGGTGTCGATGAGTAGGCTGAGGTCATGGATATAGACGCCAGGGCCAGTGCGGCTGTATGGCACGCCTTTTTCTCGTGCTTCCTCACATATCGCGCAAAAACAGCCTGCTCGCGGGGTGGTGAAAGCACCACCTGTACCAAGAAATTCAATTTTCATGATGAAC
>JACSSI010001117.1 GCA_014879345.1 Anaerolineae bacterium
TATGGCTTGTGGGGATTGACGGTGATCATCTTCCCGGCGACTGAGTTGATTACGATGGTGTGGTTGGCGGTAACGGCCGTTATCCTGCTCAATGCTCTCATGTCCTTCTTCCGTGCCACCGGCTACGAAGCTTCCTACCACGCTTACCTCACCGACATCACCACCCTCAGCAATCGCGGCGCAGCACAAGGCATGGCAAGTTTAGGACTCTACATCGCTATGGTCGTCACCTTTGGCAGCCTGGGACTCATCGAAGCCACCAGTTACCAACTGTTCTTCATCATTGCTGGGGCATTGGTCATCATCATGGGCACGATTGGCGGTCTCATCGTCGAAGATACCGGTGTGCCCGTTGACCATGAAGTGGGCGTGTTCAAACGCATCCACAAAACATTCCACGGCGATTTCTTACGCCAGCAAAAGAATTTCTTCTACATTTTGCTGGCGATGGGACTGTTCATGATGTCGTTCAACGTCTTTTTCCAGTTTGTGCTGATTTATATGCAGCACTACCTGGAGATTCCCGTCACCTACGTGGAGATTTTGGTTCTGGTGGCTATCACGGTTGGCGGCATCGTGTTTTCCATTCCGGCTGGCATTTTGAGCGACAAAATCGGCCGTAAAAAAGTAGCCATCGCCTCGATTTTGATTGAGGCGGTCTTTTTGATTTTATTTGCGCTCTCCCCGCAGTTTGCCGCCGCACTGCCGCTGTTTGGTGATTCGTTGATGAATGTGACGGTTTGGTCTGGTTTCTTTGCCATTTTCTGGCTGGGCGGGCAAACCTCCTGGCTGGTAGCCAGTTATGCCTGGAGCAAGGATTGGTATCCTGAAGAAAAACGGGCTGAGTTTTCAGGTTATACCACCATCTTCCAAATTGGGGTGGGGGGCGGACTGGGAGCCATGTTGGGCGGGATTGTCGCCTCTATTTTTGGCGTACCGGGCATGGTCGATGGCAAAGCGGGCATCATTCCCACGCCAGCGATTTTTATCTTTTCGGGAATTCTGGTTCTGTTTACGTTGATTCCGGTCTGGTTTGCGCAGGAGAAGCAGGCGTAGGATTAACCTCTGGGAGGCTCTTAAGTGGCTAACGCCACGACAACCTCCCGGAGGTTTCGGTTACTAATTCGCCAACGTTTTTTCAAAGGCGGCCACAAATTCCTCAGCCGGAACGGAGCCAAACCATTCCTGAACAACCTCGCCATTCGCATCTAGCAAAATGAAATGAGGCTGTACGCGGAAGTTATATTCCCGCATTGCGTCTGCCGATTCTGGCGCATCAATATCGTAATAAACAAAATCTATCTGGTCACTAAAATCACTTTCTAGCCCATGCACGATGGGTTCCATCCGGCGACAAGTCGGTCACCATTCGGCGTAAAACTCAATAAGCTGTGGTTTGGCAGAAACGGCCGTTTCCCCTTCCATTTCTTCCCCAGCCGCCGCCATCGTTGGCACTTCAAGGGCAGGAACGGCCGTTGCTGATGGCGATGTCGTCCCGCCGCCGCACGCAATCAGCAGCAGCGGCAGCAGTCCGAGAAACAACCAGGTCAGGTTTGCCCAATGATTCTTTCTCATACTTACCTCCAATCTAATTTTAATTGGTGAATGGCTAAACAGACTCTGTTACCAAGTCAACAATTCACCAATCTTACAGTTAATTGCTTTTTAGCTTACCTGAAACATCGCCTATCCGGCTATTACAGAAAGATTACAGAAGCAAAAAAAGAGAAAAGTCAGGTTGTCTGTAGAGAAGAAATGATACTATTATCGGAGGAACAATAAATGATAGGCTCTCCAAGGACAAAACTGATGGCAAACTCACAAA
>JACSSI010001118.1 GCA_014879345.1 Anaerolineae bacterium
CCTGTCTCGCCCAAGTTTGCGCGATTTGTGCCATTTTGGGCGAGATGGCGCGGTGAAAAAACCTGTTGTTGCGGCGACTATTCGTCGCGCCATCCCGCCCCTACCTTATAGCGTCGCTAAATTGAGAATTGCTGCATTTTTCCGTTTGGCTTTGGCGTACAGATGATTTGAAGTAACATTGCTTTCAATTTTTTGGCATGGAAAATATTAAATCTTAATCGGCCAATAAGGAGCCCTAGAAGAAAATTTTAGGGCTCTCTTTTGCGCAAAGCGTAAAATTTTGTGATTTCTATTAAACAGAAAGTAGAGCCATCTCTTGTTGAATTTGTGATTATCCTGTCCTTGATGATGTCGTTGACGGCATTGTCGATTGACGCCATGCTGCCAGCTTTGCCACAGATAGGCAGTGATTTGCAAGTCCAAAGTGCCAATGACCGCCAACTGGTTGTTTCGTTAATCTTTTTGGGCATGGCAGTTGGTCAGTTATTTTTTGGACCGTTATCTGATAAGACGGGACGCAAGCCGGCGATCTATGCTGGTTTGATCTTATATATTTTCGGGTCATTGATCTCTGTCTTGTCATTTAGTTTTCCGATGCTGCTTGTGGGTCGGCTGCTGCAAGGGGCTGGTGTGTCTGCTCCACGGGCTGTTGGCTTGGCTTTGGTGCGTGATCGGTATGAAGGGCGGGCGATGGCGCGGGTCATGTCTTTTGTCATGACTATTTTTATCCTGGTGCCGATGATAGCGCCTATGATGGGACAGGCGATTCTGCTTTTCTCTGGCTGGCGCACTATTTTTGGCAGCTTTATTTTGCTGGCGATTATTACTCTGATTTGGTTTGCGCTGCGAATGCCAGAGACCTTGCCTCTGGAAAATCGCGCCCCATTTTCGCTGCGCAGAATTGTTAAGATGGCTGTCGATATAATCAAAATCCGGCCTGCATTGGGCTACACTGTGATCGCCGGTTTTGTCAGTGGGGCGCATCTCGGGTATCTCAATTCCGCCCAACAAGTTTTTCAGGAGCAATACAATCTGGGCAAGCTTTTCCCCATCTTTTTTGCACTTGTGGCACTGTCAATCGGTTTTGCTTCTTTTTTGAATGCACGTTTGGTGATGCGTTTTGGAATGCGTACTCTGGTTTGGTGGTCGTTGTGGGTTATCTTGGGATTATCGACGGTAATGTTTGTTGTGGCATTGCTTGTGGATGGACAGCCACCATTGGCGTATTTGATGGTATATCTCATGCTAACTTTCTTTTGTGTTGGCATTCTCTTTGGTAATAACAATGCTTTGGCGATGCAGCCTTTGGGTAGTGTGGCGGGTATTGGGGCGGCCGTGGTTGGCTCGCTTTCGACCTTTATCTCTGTTCCGTTGGGGATTGTTATTGGACAAAGTTATGATGGTACTATTCTGCCACTGGTAATTGGTATGGCAGTCGTGGCTGGTTTTTCTCTTGTTGTGGCGCGTTGGGCTGAAGGCGGAACATTTCGGTTATAATTCGGTTGATGATTCGTTTTAAACATGTTGCCCTGGCCTTCATTATCCTGATTACGCTGAGTGCTTGTCAGTTCCCTGTTTCTGACCCGATTTCTGTTCCACCCACATCTGTTGTGCCAGTTGTACTTCTGCCCACTGCTGAAGCGACGCTTCAGCCTGTACTTGTCCCGACTGCCATCGCCACCTTGCCGCCGCCGCAAACGGCCGTTCCCCTGCCTACCCCCATCTACAATCCAGACCTTGCTGAATGGACAATCCTCGTCTACATGGCTGCCGACAACAATCTGGAGCTGTCCGCGCTGCGCGATTTGAACGAAATGGAAGCGGC
>JACSSI010001119.1 GCA_014879345.1 Anaerolineae bacterium
TCCTTAATTCTCTCCCAATGAAAAAGGTTTGTAGTAGCGGCTTTAGCCGGTTAACCCACTGAAGTGGGTACTACAAACCATTTACGCGGGGAAACGGCCGTTTACTCCCGATAATGAGCGCCCATACTTTCCTTATTACCCCAGGCAGCCAACGTGATAATAATGGCTGAACGCACAGCATTACGCAGCCCAAGCAGTTCATCCGTGAGGCGTGTCACCTGATAGAACTGCTCGATTTCTGTTTCCAAATGGCGCAGTTCACGCAAAGCCCGCGCCAGACGCGGCGTATTGCGCACAAGCCCCACATAATTCCACATGATATGCTGAATGGTACGCATGTCTTGGGCGATGAGGGCGGGGTCAGCCTTTGGCCCTGGCGCGTGGAACCATTTAGGGATGTCATCCGGTTCGATGGCAGTGTACTCACCCAGCGTTTCCACAATGTGCTGCGCCGCTCGCTTGCCCCACACCAGCCCTTCCAGCATCGACGTTGAAGCCAACCGATTAGCGCCATGCACACCGGTGCACGAAACCTCGCCCACCGCATACAAATGGCGCGTGGTTGACTGCCCCCATTCGTCTACCCACACACCGCCACAAAAATAATGCGCTCCCGGCACCACCGGCACAAGGTCGGTAGTGATGTCTACACCGTAGCGCAGGCAGGCAGCATGAATGCTGGGGAAGCGTTCCAGGATGGTTTCCATGTCAATATAGGAGCGCAAATCGAGATAGACGTTAGTGACACCATTCGCCAGCATTTCCCGATGGATGGCACGGGCAACCACGTCACGCGGCGCTAAATCTTTCCATTCAGGGTCGTATTTTTGCATGAACGGTTCGCCGTCGGCATGAACGAGACGCGCCCCTGCCCCGCGCACCGCTTCGGAAATGAGAGAGTGGGGTGCAGGTGGCAGGTGAAAAGTGGTGGGATGGAACTGCACGAATTCAGCGTTGATGACCCGCGCCCCCGCCCGGTATGCCATCGACAAGCCATCGCCGCGAGAGCCAACCGGATTGGTAGTGCGCAGGTAAATCTGGCCGAGACCCCCCGTCGCCAGGATGGTCTTTTTGGCGAGGATGCGGGTGACGCGACCGGAATCCTGGTCGAGCACATACGCCCCCACGCAGGAACGGGGCTCGTAGACGACCAGACGGTCGCGGGAGTGGTGAGAGGGGGTTAGCAGATCAACGGCCGTTTGCCCCGTCAATAAAGTCACATTTGGATGCACCTTCAGCGCATTCATCAAGCCAATTTCGATGGCCTTGCCCGTCGAGTCGGCGGCGTGGATGATGCGGTTGGTGGAGTGTGCCGCCTCTTTAATCACCTGCGGACTGCCATCTGGGTTGGCGTCAAAGGGAATATTGAGCCTGTCAATGAGAATCTCTTGCACCAACCCTGGCCCTTCTCCGGCCATAATGCGCGTGGCTGGTTCATAGCTGTGTCCAGCACCCGCATGAAGCACATCCTTCACCAGCAAATCAGGATTGTCGGCTGGCCCGGTGAAGATAATACCGCCCTGGGCATAATAGGTATTTGATTCTTGTGGCTCACGCGCCCGGGTAACAACGGTGACAGGTATGCCAGCTTCCGCCAGTTTCAATGCCGCCGTGCCGCCTGCAATGCCGCAGCCGATGATAAGGACTTCAGTGGTAATTAGATCGTTCATGGGGATTTTAGATTGTTGATTAACGATTTACGATTGAATGGCGCGAACCAATCGTCATTCGTAAATCGTTAATCGTAAATTAGCCGATGTGGAGCATCCGCTCAACTGCCTGATACGCCCGTAGCCGAATCTCTTCCGGCACTTCGGTGACAAA
>JACSSI010000094.1 GCA_014879345.1 Anaerolineae bacterium
TGGGAAGCATTAGGGTCTTTGTTTGACGATGATGTTCTCATGCCTCAACTCACACCTGTATAGATACAAATAATCAAGTAATGAATCTGTCACTCCCGCGAAGGCGGGAATGACAGATTCATTACCCGATTTAATTTTTAAAGACTAATGAGATTAGTCCAATCTAAACCTTAAGCTCAGCCAAACAGGAATCCATTCTTTTTACCCAGGCATTATCACCCACTTCCTGCGCCATTTTTTTAGATTCAAGATAATAATGCCTTGCTTTTTGGGCATTATTCCAATCAGCATAAACCATGCCCATATTACCTAAAGACCAGAGCATCGTATGTTTATCCTGGACTTGCGCACTCATGGCATATGCTTTTTGACAAAAATCAACACCCTCCTCACAATAACCCATTATTCGGTAAGTTACAGCTGTCAGTAACAAAGCTAAACCTTGTGCATGGATATCACCCATTTGCTCCAGTAATACCAGGCTTTCTCCAACCAGATTCAAAGCTTTATCATAATTCTCATTCTTTTGTTCTGCTTGAGCCAGACAATATAATGCCATCGCTATTTCACCGCGATCATTAATTTGATGAGCAAGTGCTAATGCCCGTTCCCCACATGCTTGCGCTTGCTGATACTCCTCCAAATAACTATGAATCCAGACCAACATCCGCAAGGTGCGAATGAGATCGGCAATTTCTCCCAAATTTTCCTGCATGGTCACAGCTTCGAGCGCAAATTTTGCCGCTAACCGGTAATCACCAAGGTAGTAAATCAAACGTGAGTAACGATACTTTACCTGAGCTATACCACGTTGATCATGAAGCACATCCTTCACTTGTAAACTTGCTAACAATATCTGTTTGGCTTCTTCATAACGAGCCTGATCAATATAAATACGCGCCAATTCATATTGAATGTCAGATACACTGATCATATCCCCTGCTTTTTCAAATATGGCTGTCGCTTGTTTAAAAAAGAGCTGCGCTTCATCCAATTGCCCCAGTTCCACCGCCGCTTGCCCTTGCCGAAACAAATTCTCACCAAGGTAAGCCTCGTCTTCCATGTCCAAGGCGCCGTTATGTGCAAGCTGATAGGCTTTTTGTGCGCTGCTAAAAAGCCCTTGCGCAAACCAGGCCTGGTGCAAATTTTGGTTAACACGAAACAGGGTCTGCCACAAACCTTTATTGGCCGTCAATTGAATGACTGCATCCAGGTTGTCCCACTCTTCGCCCAGTTTTTGGTAATCGGTAGCATGTTTATCGGTAAAGTGTGAATAATAATCCACCATCTTCAGGTAGGGCGGCCACTTGTCAGGCAATTTCTCGTCGGCAAAATGAGCTAATAAAGCGTGCTGCCGGTAATAATCGCTGCCCTGTTCAATCAGCAAGGAACGGGCGGAGAGTGTATCCAGATGATCTTGCATCACCCAAAAGTCTAAATCTGCAATATGCGCCATCGCCACAGCTGTAAAGGCACGTCCCTCAAATACGGACAGCAATGCAAATACTTTTTGCTGCACGAGGTCTAGTGCTGTCCAGCTAATCTCAAATGAAGCGCGTACTGCACCTTCACTATCTGCCACGTCCAATAGTTTAGATGCCTTAAGACGCCGCAGAAAATCACTCAACTGCCGCCGTGGACGAGCCACCAGGTATTGACCGGCGATGGCTAATGCCAGGGGCAAGTTTTGTAAAGTCTGGCAAATCTCGTCGGCAACGGTCTGCTCCCCTTCTATTCGAGTTGTGCCAATAATTCCAGCCAAAAGCGAACGGCCGTTTTCCAGGCTAAGCACGTCTAAATTCATCAAGTCAGCACCCAGCGTGTGCGCTAAATCCGCATTGCGTACCGTCAGCAAAATGGTAGATGCACCCGCCTCAGGCAGCAATGGCTTCACCCGTGCCGCCACCTCCACATTATCAACAACGATGAGCGCCTGTTTCTCAGCCAGCAGGGTGCGCACAGCCGCCAGACGGTCTTCCACGCGCCCAATACCTCTAAAATCATAACCGTAAGCCTCTGCCCACTTCTCAGCAATGGCTGCCGGATCACTGGCGGCATTTGCCCACAACACCCCGTCTGGAAAGTGTGTTTGATAGTGGTGGGCAAACTGCACCGCCAGGGACGTTTTACCCACGCCGCCCATGCCAGCCAGGCACAGCACCTTAACACCATCAGACGCCTCAACTTTTGCCAGTAATTGGCGCAATTCCTCATCCCGGCCACTAAAGAAGGGCACCAAAGATGGCGCCTGAAACGGAATTTCGCCGATTGGCGTGGTTTGGGGCAATGGCAGCGGTTGGGTAACGGCCGTTTCCACACCTTCCTGCTCTTTAATCTGCTGCCACAATTGTATCGTCGCTCGTTCCGGTTCCACCCCGACTTCTTTTTCCAGCACCGACCGGCACGTTTCAAACTGACGCAGCGCCGCGCCGCGCTGCCCATTTTGCACATACAACCACATCAAAGAACGATGTGTCTCTTCCCGCCAGGGATCAATGTGCAATATCTGATTGCCACATTCCACAGCCGCCTCATACTCGCCCAATTCGGTGTGGATTTCAATCAGCTTGTCTAACGCGGCCAACACTTGCGCCTGATAACTCTCCCGCTGGGCAGCCACCCACTCCTCAAAGTCATAGGCATCACCCGCTTCATACCCTTCCAGAAAATCACCCGTGTATAACTGGACGGCTTCCCGCAAATAGGTGCGTGCCGCCGCCCCATCGGCACTCTGCACAAGGCGCAGGTGATGCTCGAAGGTTTCTGTATCTATCCAGTAGGAACTGTTGTTTTTGAAGGCGATGGTTTGACGGTTTGCTTCAATATACGGGGCTAAATGTTTGCGGATTTTGGTCAGATCAACCCGTAAACTGCGTAAAGCATCAGCTTCTGGTTTTTCTCCCCAAAACATACCGGCCAATTTCAAGCGCGTCTGCGGCCGACCGGTGATCGCCAGATAACAGACCAAACCGCGTGCTTTAACCGATAACGGCCGTGTTAAATCTCGGTCTCCCAGCGTAAGCGCCAATCCCCCAAAAAATTGCAACTGGAATTCCTTCATTCTCCCTTTTTCTACCCTTGTATCACCTAAATAATGGTCATCGTTAACACGTTAGCGCTGCATTAACGATAGCCTGTTAAAGTTTAAGCATATTTGAAGTTGAGCAACAAATAATCAATAAATTCAACGGTTATCAAAAGAATTATAGTCCAAAAATGAAGTAAATGTCAGTTCACCGCAAATGTTTTGGCATCACAAAAAGCGGCAGTTTTTACAGGAAAAGGTGTACCTATGACAATGTCAAAAGATTATCAAGTCCATATGCTGCGCATTTGGCAAAACGCATCAACCCCAAGCCAAGATAAAAGTGCGATTCGCGTCACATTGGAAAACACAAAAACGGCCGTTCGTGTCAGCTTTTCAGACATTGAATCGTTGGCAAATTATTTACAACAACAGGTTGAATCACCAGTAGTAACTTAACATCGTTTTCTACAGAGGCTTTTAGGGCAGGCATCTGTTCGCAATTTACCCCTCGTTTGTAAATTGCACCATTCCCACTATGGAGTTCCTTAGTAAAGCGGTCGTTCTAGCTGTGCCAGGCTAGAACGGCCGTTTTGCACTTTAAACGAGGTTTATTTATAACAGTTCAACCACCGTCGCCTCACCTTGCCCCACACCGACACAAAGCGTTGCTAAACCGTACTGCATTGCCTGTCCAGCCGCCTGGCGCTGCTTCATTTCATGCAGCAGCGTCGTTAAAATGCGGGCGCCGGAACAGCCCAGCGGATGCCCCAAGGCAATTGCGCCGCCATTTACATTCGTAATCGCCGGATCCATGCCCAACTCGCGCATCACTGCCAACGATTGCACAGCAAACGCCTCGTTCAGCTCAATCAAGTCAATCTCGTCAAGAGCCAGGCTCGTTCGTGCCAACACCTTCCGCGTAGCATTCACCGGCCCCAGCCCCATCACACGCGGGTCTACGCCTGCCGCCGCGGAACCACACCAACGCGCCATCGGCGTCAGGCCCAATTCCGCCGCCTTTTCCGCCGACATCAGCAGCAGTGCCGACGCGCCATCGTTAAGACCGCTTGAATTACCCGCCGTCACTGTGCCGCCCTGACGAAAGGCCGGGCGCAGTTTAGCCAGGGTCTCCAGGCTGGTATCCAACTCGTAACCATTTTCTGTTTTGGTGATGCGGGGATGCTCATCGGTGTCCATTAGAATGGGATCTCGTTTGCGCTGGGGAATGGGCACGGGGACGATTTGGGATTGAAAACGGCCGTTATTGATAGCCTCACAAGCCCGCCGCTGACTCTCCAAAGCAAACACATCTTGATCCGCCCGCGAGATTTCACCACCCGCCAGTTTGCCAGCGCAGCTCATATCGTAAATGTTTTCGGCCGTTTCCCCCATAGCTTCCAACGGAAATAACGCCTCCATTTTAGGATTGGGATAGCGCCAACCCAAGGTCGTGTCATAACCTGTGATGTTTCCGGGCGGCCCCCAGGCACGGGGGTTTTTAGGGAAGGAATAGGGAGCGCGGCTCATGCTCTCCACACCGCCGGCGATAAACACATCCCCTTCACCAACGGCAATGGCACGCGCCGCCTGGTTAACCGCGTTTAAACCGCTGGCGCACAGCCGATTAAAGGTAACAGCGGCCACTTCATGCGGCAGACCGGCTAACAACGTCGCCATCCGCGCCACATTCCGGTTATCTTCACCCGCCTGATTGGCGCAGCCAAAATAAACTTCTTCGATGATGGCGGGGTCGATACCCGCATCCTCAACAACCGCTTTGATGACGAGTGCTGCCATATCATCTGGTCGAATCACAGACAATGTGCCGCCATGTCCGCCAATGGGGGTGCGTAATGCGTTAATGATGACTACTTCTTTCATGTTTAGCTCCTATTTTTAGTGGGTTATAAGCACAATTATAGCTTGTTCAAAAGAAGTTAGCCTGAATTATGGCGGCTGCATACTCCTTCGGAAATAGCATCAAATTGTCACGAATTAACACGAATTTTTATTGGATAAAGCTAAATAATTCGCGTCCATTAGCGTTAATTCGATGCCAAATTTTCATACATCGTAGTGCGCCCGGCTCATGGGAAACTCCTCATAATCAAAAACGCTCCTGAAAACTTCTCAGGAGCGTCACTTTTATAATACGGACAACGGAATGCTTTCTGACACTGGCTGTGGAATCGGTTTGGGCTTATCAACGGCCGTTCCCGATAAACTCCAGGGTCCCGTATGCTCAATCACCACTTGCACCAGTTCCCCTTTCAACTCACGCGGATCATCAAAGAAGACCAGTTTGTTTTGTGGCGTACGGCTGCGCCAACGGCCGTTATGCTTATCTTCCACCAGCACCTCCACCGTTTCACCCAGCCACCGTGCCATCTTACGCTCAGAAATTTGTACTTGCAGCGCCTCGATAGCCTGGAAGCGGCGTCGCTTTTCCTCTTCAGGCACATCATCTACCATGCGGCGCTCGCTAACAGTGCCGGGGCGCGGACTATAACGAGCCAGGTGAATCTTGTCCATTTCCAGCTCTGCCAGCAAATCATACGTGCGCTGGAATTGTTCTTCTGTTTCACCTGGGAAACCCACGATAATATCGTTGTGGATGGCGACATCTGGAATAATGGCACGCACGCGCCCCACCAACGCGCGGTAAAAATCGGCCGTGTAGCCGCGTTTCATATTTGCCAACACCTCATCATCACCTGCCTGAATGGGTATTTCGATCTGGGGCATCACTTTGGGCAAATCGGCTACGGCGTGCAAAATTTTGTCTGTCATGTAATTGGGATGACTGGTGAGGAACCGGATGCGCTCCAAGCCGTCGATGCCATTGACTACACGCAGCAAGTCTGCCAGGTCTGGGCCAGCAGCGCTGCCGTTATCGCCTCTATCATAGCCATAGCGGTCTACGATTTGGCCGAGCAGCACCACTTCCTTGACGCCCTGGGCAACCAGCGAGCGCACTTCTGATGCAATTTCTCCGACGAGACGGCTGCGCTCGATACCCCGTTTCTGTGGGATGATGCAAAATGCACAGGCATGGGAACAGCCATACACCACGGAAACAGGCGCGGATACCAGTTGGCCGCGTTCATGCACAGGCAAAATAATTTCGCCATCCAGCCAGGCGTGGCGCTGCGCGGTGGTGGCTTCTTCGATGGCCTGGTCTGCGCCTGCCTGCAAGTGGGCGACCAATGGCTGACCATCGGTGCTGGGTTCCATGAACACGTCAACAAAGGGGAATGTTTTTTCCATCTCTTCGTTGCCACGCACGCCTACCACACAGCCCATAACGGCGATGGTCATATCGGGGCGGCTTTTTTTGAGAGGCGCCATGTTGACGATTTTATTGTAGGCCTTGTCTTCTGACTGTTGGCGCACGGTGCAGGTCTGGAAGACGAGTACGTCTGCTTCTTCCAGGGTGGGCGTGGCACGGTAGCCTAATTTTTCTAATTCGGTGGCTACACGCCGGGCGTCGGCGTAGTTCATCTGGCAGCCGGTGATCCAAAAGTGATAGGTTTTGTTCATAGTTTCTAATTCGTTTGGCTGACGCAGAGCGTCAGGGCAGATCATTCCACGCAGAGCGTGGAACGAGATAAATATTGCATAAAAAAAGATTAAAGATCGCAGACTAAAGATTGTGGGCTCCCAATCTTCAATCTTGGCTCTTTAATCTCCCAATGATAATTGCTTCGGTTAAGTAAAAAGCGATTCTATCGCCTGTGGTTTGGGGCGTCAAGAAGTCGGCAACGGCCGTTGGTGCTTGTAATACCATAGCTTTGAGGCGTATACGGTTATCAGGGGTAACATGCAGCCGGTCTGTCCAGGAGTCGAAGTCCATTTTTTTGCGGTGGGTTTCTTGATGAATATCGGAAAATCCAGCCGCCACAAATAAATCGAGCCACTCATCGACGCTTAAGGCACGGCCATGGCTGGGATCACGCAGTTTCTCGAAGGCGTTGACGTATTGACCTGCTTCGCGTTTTACGTTGGCTTTTTTGCCGCGCAAGCGACTGCCAGGCACGACGTTATCGACAAGCGCCATCCGGCCACCTGGTTTGAGAACACGGGCAGCTTCTGAGAGGAAACGGCCGTTATCTCCAAAATGATGCGCCGCAATCCGACAGGTCACCACATCAAAGCTGGCAGCAGGAAAAGGCAGGTTCTCCGCATCGGCCACATCCGTAGATACATTCAACAAGCCACGTTCGGTGGCTCCCTTGGCCGTGTTGACCAGCATCTCACGAGTGATGTCTGTCGCTACCACTTCGGCTACGTGCGGCGCCAGGATAAATGCCGTATGTCCGCCGCCCGTAGCCACATCTAGCATCCGCCAATCAGATTGTGGCTGCAATAATTCGACTAATCGCGTCAAGCTCGCGCCTTTGGCGTGAACCTCACTGGTAACATACGCATCGGCACTGGCGCCAAATATTTCTTGAATTTGTTTTTTGTTCATCGGTTTATCCATGCTATTGAGGGACAGTAGCCTTGATTATGAAGCTGTACCAATTGATATTTATATTCGGGCGCCACCATGCTCAACACCCGATTATTGATTACAAATAACAGCCAATTTCCATCAGCAGACCAATCATACAAAGGGGTAAGCGTGAGGCCATCCAGATTAGAGGTGTAGGTTTGGGTCTCGTTGTTTTCAAGGTCAAGGACAATGAAGTTGGTAGTTCTTCCAATCGCCTCATCTTGATAACCAGTTAATACCAGCCAACGGCCGTTTGGGGAGAAGCCCAGCGAATGATCCAGTTGTATCTTGGATTGGATGCGCAAGTTCAAATCGCCTGTTACCCGGTCTACCATAAACACATAGGCTTCTTGCCCAAGCGCATCTAAAGCAACCACAAACAGCTTGTCGGGATGCGCCGGATGGGTAATCACATAACGAATATTTGCCAGTGCCAGCGCCTTATCTGGCGCTTTTGCCTGAATTTCAGCCAGGGTTACAACCGTTTCCAATGCGTCCCCCGTCACAGATTGCACCACAACTTCCGCATCACCTGTTTCGGGATGCTGACGCACATAACCGTATGTGTCATTATCCAGCCAGAAGGGGGAATAGCCGTTGCCAATTACCTCTACTTCCGCTTTTTCGGCTGGCAGTTGACCTAACGCATCACCAAGCCAAAATCCAGTGTAGGCAGGCGGCTGTGTGGCGTCAAATATGACCATACGGCCGTTTCGCCAAAAGGCAATGCCACCTGCATCAAAAATATTTTTGTTGCTGATGAGCGTGCGCTTGCCATCTGGTGACCAGGTAGGCAAACCCGGCAGCGGTAGCAGATCACAAGCTGATTCAGCACAAGATTGCAAGTCAATCAGCGTCGGTTGCATCATAGGACTTTCATTCTCACCCGCAAATGTGATAACGAAACGACCTGTCGGATCAAATTGTCCGAATGAGAAGAAGGTCATTTTCTCATCGCTACTCAACCATGTTTGCTCACCATCAAATGCCCAGATTTGCGTTTGCCATTGATTTGTCTCGTCTAAATCCAAAGATTGAATAACGAGTCCGTTGTCATCCAGAAAGGGATCAAACAAAATGAAACTGTTAGATGTCATTAGTTCCTGCCAGCTCTCTTTATCACGATTAAATTGATAAAGCGTCATCGTGGTTTCTCTATCGAAATTTTCATCTGACAAGCAGGCCAGGGCAATGTCTTGTGTGGGCAAGGGAATGGGCAATTCTTCTTTTTCTTGTGCCAGCAAGGTTTCAGTGTAGGCAAATTGCCACCATTCAGATTGCAATGTTTGCCATAAATCTGGCACAGAACCTAGCTGATAACCCGTTTGATTAAACCCGTCACTCAACCAAAAAGCCATATCCCCTCGTTCACGGATGTTGCTTAACAGATAGGGTGGTGAGAGGTCTGGATATTGGCGAAACATAAAGTCGAACGCAATTTGTAAGAACTTAGTAGAGGTGTCGGGTTCATCAGACTGGTAGGTGCGCCAATAATCACTCAGGCTCGAAAAACTGAGACCATCCCGCAGTGCTTGAACATGGTCGGCGGTGGTGATGGGCCAGGCCATGATGCCCATGTGGCCTAACTGATATTCGACGAGGGTCTGGA
This sequence comes from Anaerolineae bacterium, assembly GCA_014879345.1. Classification (GTDB taxonomy): domain Bacteria; phylum Chloroflexota; class Anaerolineae; order Promineifilales; family Promineifilaceae. Next base: position 9,133 of record JACSSI010000094.1, read on the forward strand.
AGATTGCAGGGTGAAGGCAGCATTCCCAGCCAAACAGGTCAGCGAAAACGGCCGTTGCCAATGGCACACTATACGCTTGCACCAGCGCTTCATACGCAGCTTCATCGGTCGGCAGGCCAAACAAGGTGGGCGCAGGTAAGGTGAGGTAAGGTTCACCATCCAGGAGATCACGCGGAGCCATCGCGTTGACCAGGCTTTCAGGATGTGTATCAAGGCGAATGGTGTAAGTGACGTCCTCGGCACAATCTGGCAGGTCGGGGTCTGTGCATAGCTGCTGGAGAATTTGCTCTAAATCAAAGGCCAGTTTTTCAGCCAACAGTTTGTCCCGTTCTGGATAAATGAGGGTTAATCGTTCACCTTCGTTGGTTTGCCAATTTCCCCAAAATTCTGTATCGGGCGGTGATAATAACCAGGTACGCATCCCTTGCCGGTAAACGGCCGTTTGGCTCAATACAATCGTCTCAGAAATACCAGTGGTTGTGGTGAACTGGTAGGTCAGCGGAAAATGCAGCTCTGCTTCTCGCAAATCTGACGTTAGAAGCAACTGCGCATCTGTTTCCAGGTCAGCGATGGCCAAAGTAGCGATGCTGTCAGAGGCAAAAGGCAATCCCCAAGGCGTGCGATCATACAGCACACCGGCAGCCAGCGCCTCCTGTTGAGCATCCGTCCAAGATGGCAATCTGCCTGATAGAACGGAGAGCAACAATTCTTTGTCTTGAGACTGCGCCGCTGTTTGAATTAAATTATGCGAGGCGAGGATATCAGCCTGGATGGCCGTTTCTGTTTGTTGTAGCTGGTCGTTAACCTGCCGGTAAAGCACGAAACCGGCTGTTACTAAAGCGAATAGTATCAAAATGACAACAGCAAACCTTCGTCTTGATTTGGGAGATTCTGGCGCGGATTGAAACGGCCGTTCATCCCAATCCCCATCTCCATCTTCTTGCCGCCACTCAAAATTGCTCATGTGCTTATGGATTCACCCAAACGGCCGTTTCACACTGAGCCGTACTGGGAATAATCAGCTTTTCATAGTCACTGCCTGGGTATAGCAAATGGAGAAAATCATTGTCCATCACCAACAACCAGTTACCATCAAGAGAAAAATCAGTATACCACTCAATTGAATCAATATATTTTGTGTGCAGACGCAACAATTTAGAATCCCCAGTTGCCAAATCAAGCAAATGCAGCCGGGTCGGTCTATATTCCGCCCCTTCGCCAAAAAGAAGAAAACGGCCGTTTGGTGAAAAACGATAGGAACGATTAAACGCCACATCCTCAGCAAACGGCGCCATCAAAACCGTTTCCTGCGCTTCCAAATCATAAACAAACAACGTCGCCCCTGGCTGCCCCTCCTTAAACCAGTCAAACGTCTCATCATCACTTTGCACATCCATCGTCACCACAATCAAGTGATGTGGCAGCTCTGGATGAACAGCCACAAAGTCAATCAAGCGCAAATAAATATCAGATGTTCCCGCCGTCAAGTCGGCCACCGTTAACACCACCTCAGTGCCATCCTCGCCAACTTTGCCACTGAGCACCGTATTACGCCGACCTTCTCCGGCATCCATCACAAAAGCATACGTTTCATTATTCAGCCAAAAAGGTGAGGAACCGCTGCCAACAACTTTCAACACTTCGCCCACGCCATCAGCCAACATCAACTCACCACGAGCCTGCGCCATATGAGCACGGAAATCGGCCGTACTGAGCAAAAGCGTGTGCGCCAAATCAGGCGACCAGACAGGGTAGCCATCCATCGTTTCCAGCGCACAAGCATCATGCAAACAACCGGAAACATCCAACAAACCATACTTAACCTGCCCTTCATACGCAGGCGCCAAAATCAATTTAGACTG